>JBMOHG010000090.1:0-9811 GCA_049317965.1 Paludibacter sp. | reverse complement strand
CCGACAATTTCATCCTTAAAAATATCAATACATGCAGCACCCGGGTAAAATCCAATATGACTGATATAACCTGCAAAATATACCAAATTTCCATACAATTTGAAGGCAGGCATTTGATAACTAATAGTTTCAGTAGCTTCAGGAGCAGCATTTTTAATTGTTGACCTTAATAATTCCAACAATTCTTGTGTTTCTTTTGGAAAACGGGCAATATATTCATCAATATTACTTGGTAAGGTATTATTAGCATTCATGAAACTGTTGTTAAAAGTATTCTGCAAAATTACAAAATTAAAATAACATACCATAAGAATTTAAATTCTGTAATTGATTTCAAACTTCAACAATGTAGCATAAAAAACTTTAAGTAACTTTGCAGCATAAAATTTATTTTATTCTAATGGCTGAATATTTTCCATATCCTATTCTTAATAAGCAACAAATAATTTTACAAATGAATAGGTTAGCTTCTTCACGAATACCTTTTCTATTTATAGTTGATTATAAGGCAGAATATGGATATGTAATAAAAATTGAAGATTTGGATAAAAATTATATTCAATTTGAGATAAATAATCAAAAAACACTTTTACAAACCATAAAAAACGAAACAATTCAATGGGATGTTTTTCCTCTTCCTTTTTCGGAATATGAAACTAAATTCAATAGTGTACAAAAGCATATTCATAAAGGAAATTCGTTTTTAATAAATCTAACACAGCCAACTGAAGTTGAAACCAATTTATCGTTACACGATTTATTTGAATTTGGTTCGGCTAAATACAAACTTTGGCTAAAAGACAAGTTTACAGTACTTTCTCCAGAAACTTTTGTGCAAATAAATGGTCGAACAATAACATCTTTTCCAATGAAAGGAACAATTGATGCTTCAATTCCTAACGCTGAAGAAATAATTTTAAACGACCCGAAAGAAAAAGCTGAACATGCTACCATTGTTGATTTAATTCGAAATGACCTGAGTTTAGTTGCTTCAAATGTTGAAGTGAAACGTTATCGGTATGTTGAAAAATTGACCACCAATAAACAAGATTTGTTGCAGGTAAGTTCTGAAATTTCAGGACTATTACCAGATAATTATTACCAAAACCTTGGTGATATTTTTTTTACATTGCTTCCAGCAGGGTCTATTAGTGGTGCTCCCAAACCAAAAACCCTGGAAATTATAGAACAGATTGAATCTTATCATCGTGGTTTTTATACAGGTATTTGTGGTTTATTTGATGGTGAAAATCTCGATTCGACTGTAATGATACGATTTATAGAACAGCAAAACGATAAAATGATTTTCAAAAGTGGTGGTGGAATTACTGCACAAAGTGATATAAAAAAAGAATATGAAGAACTAATTCAGAAAGTTTATGTGCCGATTCGTTGAAAGTATACAATTAAATAATGGCCAATTCATGCGGCTCGAATTGCATCAAGTGCGACTTGAAAAGGCTATGAATGTGTATTATCCAAATATAAAGAAAATAGGATTAAAAGATACACTTGACACAATCAGCTATCCAACAAAAGGGTTGTACAAGTGCAGGATAATTTTTGATTCAGTAATAAGAAAGATTGAGTTTATACCTTATATACGTCGTGAAATTAATTCATTGAAATTAGTTGAAACTAAAATTGAAAGCAGAACCTATAAACTAGAAGATAGAAGTGAATTTGAATTGGCTTTTTCCCAACGCACAAATTGTGACGATGTATTATTAGTGAAGAATGGATTATTAACTGATACATCATATTGTAACATTGCACTTTATGATGGTGAGAATTGGTACACACCAGTAAAACCCTTACTTTATGGTGTGAATCGGGAGCAATTGATTAAAGAAAATCAATTAATTGAAAAAGAAATTAAACTAGAAGAACTTGTGAACTTTCAACAGATTTGTTTGTTTAATGCAATGTTAGAGTTTGGTGAGTTGATCTTTGACGTTTCTTCAATTTACCCTTAAATATTTTGAAATTGCATATTTTGGGGCTTTTTTATTTTGAATTGAAACAAAAAATATCAAAAAATATTCACTTTGAATTTGTAAGTTTAAAAAATTGCAGTATCTTTGCACCCACAAAAGAAAAAAATGAACAAAAATTATCTACATATTTTACTACTCGGTATTATTATTCTCTTGCAAAACAAGTAGAAGTGAGTTTGGTATGTATGTAATTATACAATTAAAATATATAAAACCTTTCTCACTACGGTGTGGAAGGTTTTTTTTAGCCCCCTAACCCCCTTATAGGGGAGTAATGGAGAAAAACAATTACAAAACAATTTTTCTTTTACAATGTAATTTATCTCATTAATTATTAGAGTATTAGAGAGCTGGTTAAATAGTAAATGGTAAATTAATTAATAGTAAATATATTATTATGGATAGATTATTTGTCTTTGACACAACATTACGTGACGGCGAACAAGTTCCTGGTTGCCAATTGAATACAGTTGAAAAAATTCAAGTGGCTCGTGCTCTCGAAACTTTGGGCGTGGACGTTATTGAAGCTGGCTTTCCAATTTCAAGCCCTGGCGATTTTAATTCAGTTGTAGAAATTTCAAAAGCAGTTACATGGCCAACTATTTGCGCATTAACACGCGGAGTTCAGAAAGATATTGATGTGGCAGCCGAAGCACTCCAATATGCTAAAAATAAACGAATTCACACCGGAATTGGAACTTCTGATTTTCATATTAAACATAAATTTAACTCCAATCAGGAAGATATTTTAGAACGAGCTATTGCTGCTGTAAAATATGCAAAAAAGTATGTCGAGGATGTAGAATTTTATTGTGAAGATGCAGGTCGCACTGATAATGAGTACCTTGCACGGGTAGTCGAAGCAGTTATTAAAGCAGGTGCCACAGTTGTAAATATTCCTGATACTACTGGTTATTGTTTACCTTGGGAATTTGGTGATAAAATTAAATTCTTAATGGATAACGTAAAAGGTGTTCACAATGCCGTAATCTCTACCCACTGTCACAATGACTTAGGTATGGCCACAGCTAATACAATGGCTGGAGTTTTGAATGGTGCACGACAAGTGGAAGTAACAATGAATGGTATTGGCGAACGAGCTGGAAATACTTCATTGGAAGAAATTGCAATGATTTTAAAATGTCACAAAGGCTTGAACATTGAAACACAAATAAATACACAAAAAATTTATTCTACAAGTCGATTAGTTTCGGGATTAATGAATATGCCGGTTCAGGCAAATAAAGCTGTTGTAGGGCGTAATGCTTTTGCACATTCTTCTGGAATTCATCAGGATGGTGTACTTAAAAATCGTGAAAGTTACGAAATTATGGATCCAAAGGATGTGGGAATTGATGAAAATTCAATTGTGTTGACAGCTCGTAGCGGTCGTGCAGCATTGAAACATCGATTAAGCATTTTGGGAGTTAATGTTGAAGGTGAAAAGCTTGACATTATTTATGAAGGATTTTTAAAATTGGCTGATAAGAAAAAAGATATTAATGATGACGATGTTTTATTATTAGCCGGTCAGGAAAGAAGTGAACAACAACGCATTAAACTGGATTATCTACAAGTTACTTCTGGAGTTGGTGTTAGAGCAGTTGCAAGCATTGGCTTAATTATAGCAAATGAAAAATTTGAAGCAGCTGCTTCTGGAAATGGCCCTGTGGATGCTGCTATCAAAGCACTTAAGCAAATTATTAAACGTAATATGACATTGCAGGAATTTACAATTCAGGCTATCAATAAAGGAAGTGATGATGTTGGGAAAGTTCACATGCAAGTAGAACACCAAGGTGCTGTCTATTACGGTTTTGGAGCTAATACTGATATTGTTGCAGCTTCAGTGGAAGCATATATTAATGCAATAAATAAATTTGTGAAATAAAGTCTCTCCTAACCTCTTAAAGGTGGAATATTGGGCTCATTTAAAATAACTGGTTAATCTGTATAAAAAAACAGATAAAATTTCAATAGAAAAAATAATTATATGTCAAATAACTCACAAAATCCCCCTTTAGGGGGTGGGGGGGCAACTACCCTCTTTGATAAAATCTGGGATGCCCATGTGGTATCATCAGTTGAAAATGGACCTACTCAATTGTATATCGACCGTCATTTTTGTCATGAAGTTACAAGTCCACAGGCATTTAACGGGCTTCGTTCACGTGGATTAAAAGTATTTCGACCTGAACAAACAACATTGACAGCTGACCATAATACGCCAACAATCAATCAAGATCAACCAGTAAAAGATCCAATTTCAAAAAATCAGTTGGATACTTTTGCTCGAAATGCTGTAGAATTTAACTTGCCTTTGTATTTTCCACTCGGACATATCAAAAATGGTGTAGTTCACATTATTGGCCCTGAAAATGGATTTACACATCCAGGTGCGACCATTGTTTGTGGCGATAGTCATACTTCAACTCATGGCGCCTTTGGAGCAATTGCTTTCGGCATTGGTACAAGCGAAGTAGAAATGGTTTTGGCTACACAATGTGTACTTCAAACACGACCAAAAACAATGCGTATAACTTTTAATGGCAAATTAAGTGCTGGTGTAACTGCAAAAGATTTAGCACTTTACATGATTTCAAAATTGACTACGGGTGGTGCAACTGGTTATTTTGTAGAATATGCCGGTGAAGCAATCCGCAATTTATCAATGGAAGAACGCATGACTGTTTGTAACCTTTCAATTGAAATGGGTGCTCGTGGTGGCTTAATTGCTCCAGATCAAACTACTTTTGATTATGTAAATGGACGTGAATTTGCTCCCAAAGACGAAGAATGGGAAACAAAACTAGCTTATTGGAAAACCTTAAAAACAGACGAAGGTGCTAAATTTGATGAAGAAATTGTTTTTGAGGCTGCCGATATTCAACCAATGATTACTTACGGAACCAATCCGGGAATGGGAATGGGAATTACTGATTCAATTCCAGCCTTAAATGAAGTAGACGAAGCTGGCCGCATATCTTTCCAAAAATCATTAGAATATATGGGTTTCCAGGCTGGTGAAAAGCTTGAAGGAAAAGCAATTGATTATGTTTTTCTTGGAAGTTGTACAAATGGACGTATCGAAGATTTTCGGGCTTTTACCGCTTATGTAAAGGGTAAAAAGAAGGCAGATAATGTAATTGCATGGCTGGTTCCAGGTAGCTGGATGGTTGAAAAACAAATTCGTGAAGAAGGTTTGTTCGAGATTCTTACCGAATCTGGATTTGCATTGCGTCAACCTGGTTGTTCCGCTTGTCTTGCAATGAATGATGATAAAGTTCCTGCTGGTAAATATGCCGTTTCAACTTCAAATAGAAATTTCGAAGGTCGTCAAGGGCCTGGAGCACGTACTATTTTGGCTGGTCCGCTTGTTGCTGCAGCCGCTGCTGTTACAGGTCGTATTACCGACCCACGGTTTTAAACTTTTATTCAAATAAATGAAATAATGGAAAAATTTATAACATTAACTTCAACAGTCGTTCCGCTTCCAATAGAGAACGTGGATACTGACCAAATAATCCCTGCTCGCTTTCTGAAAGCGACTGATAAAAACGGTTTTGGTGACAATCTTTTTGCCGATTGGCGATATAATAAGGATGGCAGTCCAAAGGCTGATTTTGTGTTGAACAATTCAACTTTTAGCGGATCAATTCTTGTGGCCGGAAAAAACTTTGGTTCTGGTTCTAGTCGCGAACATGCCGCATGGGCAATTGATGGATATGGATTTAAAGTGATTGTTTCAAGTTTTTTTGCTGATATTTTTCAGAATAATGCATTAAACAATGGCGTACTTCCTGTGGTTGTATCAGCCGAATTTTTAGCAGAAATTTTCACTTCTGTTAATAACAATCCAAAAGCTACAATTACAATAAATCTTCTAAATCAGACTATTACCAGTAATACTACTGGAAAATCTGAAACATTTGCAATAAACGCTTATAAAAAAGAATGTTTGGTGAATGGACTTGATGATATTGATTATCTTTTGAGCAAAAAAACTCAAATTGAACTGTTCGAAAAGGAAAGAGTTTAAAAAACATTTCCAACTTTTGAAATTTTAAATTGATAATTGATTACTTGTTTACACTCATGTAACTTGTAATTTGAAACTGAAAGAATTATGATAGAAATAATGGATACTACGCTCCGTGATGGAGAGCAAACATCAGGTGTTTCGTTTGCAGCTGAGGAAAAGTTGAGTGTTGCACGGCTACTTTTGGAAGAATTATGTGTTGATAGAATTGAAATTGCATCAGCCAGAGTTTCAGATGGTGAATTTGCTTCAGTTAAGAAAGTGGCATTATGGGCAAAAAATCATGGTTATATTGATAAAATAGAAGTACTCGGATTTGTTGATGGACGTATGTCTCTTGATTGGATTAAAGATGCAGGTTGCACAGTAGTAAATCTATTATGCAAAGGATCGTTGAAACATTGTATTCATCAATTGAAAAAAACACCCGAACAACATATTGCTGATATAAAACAAGTATTAGCAAATGCCAAGGAAATGAACATTTCAGTAAATGTTTATCTTGAAGACTGGTCGAATGGGATGCGTGAATCGGAAGAATACGTTTTCTTACTTGTTGAATCATTGAAAGATACAAATATAAAGCGGTTTATGCTTCCCGATACATTGGGTATTTTGAATCCTGACGAAACAAGAGATTTTTGTAGTAAAATGGTTCTGAAATTCCCAGATTTACATTTTGATTTTCATGCGCATAACGACTACGATTTTGCAGTAGCCAATGTTTTTGAAGCATTAAAAGTAGGTGTTCATGGTATACATGTAACTGTAAATGGATTGGGCGAAAGAGCAGGAAATGCTCCATTATCAAGTGTAGTTGCACTAATGCACGATCATTTAAAAATGAATACTAATCTTAGGGAAGATAAAATAAATTCTGTAAGTAAAGTCGTTGAGACTTTTTCTGGAATTCGAATACCTCATAATAAGCCTGTTATCGGCGAAAATGTTTTTACTCAAGTTGCAGGAATTCATGCTGATGGTGATAATAAGAAAAACTTATATTACAATGATTTGCTACCAGAACGTTTTGGGCGCGAACGACAATATGCATTGGGAAAAACTTCTGGCAAGGCAAATATTTTAAAAAACTTGCAACAGCTTGGAATAGAACTGGATGATGAAATGATGCAGAAAGTTACTGCAAGAGTTATTGAATTAGGTGATAGAAAAGAAATGGTTTCAATGGACGAACTACCATATATTGTTTCAGATGTATTGAAAAACGAACAGGAACAACAAGTAGTTAAAATTTTAAATTACTCGCTATCATTGACTTATGGTTTACGTCCGGTTGCAACAGTTAAAATGGAATTGAATGGTAATATTTATGAACAATCTGCATCTGGTGATGGGCAATATAATGCAGTTTCAAAGGCAATGTGGAAGATTTATAAGAAACTTAACAAGCCAACACCTGAATTGTTAGATTACGTTGTGGTGATTCCTCCCGGAGGAAAAACTGACGCATTTGTTCAAACCATTATCACTTGGAAATTCAATGATAAAGTATTTAAAACCCGTGGTTTAGATGGAGATCAAACTGTAGCTGCAATAAAAGCAACAATTAAAATGCTAAATATAATTGATTAATATATTTAGTAAGTGTTTTGTTGAATTATAAAATTAGCAATAATTATAAATAATGATATTGAAATTAAAATCACTAAAACCTTTTTTGTTTTTTTATGATTTGTTTCAGATAAGGTCATCTTATTTATAATATAAGCCGTTACTACAGCCATAAATGCTGCAATTGCAAATAATAAGTAAATCATAAATGCATAGTTTTATGTTATAGTGAGTGCAAATATATAAAATATTTACATACAAAGAAATAATTATTTAAAATAAATTTAAAAAGATGTCTGAATTCAATCAAAATGCCGATAAAATAAGCATTTCACAATCAAAAACAAGAAAGTTAAATATTGCTATTTTACCTGGAGACGGTATTGGTCCCGAAATTGTTGAACAAGCTTTAAATGTAACAATTGCAGTATGTAAAAAGTTTAGTCATGAATTAAATTTTGAATACGCTATAGTTGGAGCATGTGCAATTGATGCTGTAGGTGAACCATATCCAAAGGCAACTCACGATTTATGTATGAAATCTGATGCTGTTCTTTTTGGTGCAATTGGTGATCCAAAATACGATAACAATCCTGCAGCAAAAGTACGACCAGAACAAGGTTTGCTTAAAATGAGAAAAGATTTAGGTTTATATGCAAATATTCGACCAGTAACTACTTTTCCATCATTGATACATAAATCACCATTGCGTGCTGAATTAATTGAAGGTGCTGATTTCATGTGTATTCGCGAATTAACAGGTGGAATGTATTTTGGTAGACCACAGGGTAGGAGCGAAGATGGTAATACTGCTTACGATACTTGTGTTTATACTCGCGAAGAAGTAGAGAGGATTCTGCATTTGGCTTATAAATATGCACTTCAAAGAAATAAAAAGGTGACTATAGTTGATAAAGCTAACGTGTTGGCAACTTCTCGTTTATGGCGTCAGATTGGTCAGGAAATCGCTGCACAATATCCAAATGTGGAAACTGAGTTTATGTTTGTTGACAATGCAGCAATGCGTATTATTCAATGGCCAAAAAGTTTTGACGTATTAGTTACAGAGAATCTTTTTGGAGATATTTTGACAGATGAAGCTTCTGTAATTACCGGTTCTTTGGGAATGTTACCTTCTGCATCAGTAGGAATTCATACATCTGTATTTGAGCCTATTCATGGTTCGTATCCTCAAGCTGCTGGAAAAAATATCGCAAATCCATTAGCTACAATTTTATCTGCAGCTTTAATGTTCGAATATGCTTTTGGAATGATGGAAGAAGGTGCTTTAATTCGAAAAGCAGTAACTGCAAGCATGGATGCCGGAATTGTTACTGAGGATATATCTGACAATGGTAAAGCTTACAAAACTTCGGAAGTCGGAGAATGGATAGTCAATTATATTTCTAAGTAGTTTAATATCAATTGAATAATAAAAGCGGTCAATCGAAATATCGGTTGACCGCTTTTATTATAAACTAAATTCCGGACTAGTTATAAATTATTGCCAGAACTATTATTATCAAAAGATAACTAGAAAAAACTAATGACACCATTTCTAAGAATGATTTTGAAATTAAAGTTTTCATAATGTTGTTGTTTTAATGAGAATGAATATTTTTTATGACCAGATTTTTGTTTCTTTTATTCGATACAAATATACATCCTTATTATTACTGTTTTGATATTCAGCTCATTGTAGTAAATTATTTCAAATTTGTAATATCAATTACTACATCAAAAAACTTGGAATATTTGCTTAATTTACAATTTTAATTAAGTGTTGTGATAGTGTTATCTTAATTTTAAACACAACTCAATGAAAATGAAATCATTATATAATATGATTGAAGATTTTTTTTTTACTAATTTGATTGAATAGAATAGTACAATAATATTCATTCTGAGATAAAATTTCAAACATAAATGATTAAATATTCTTAATAATACTAGATACTTTAACCTTTAGGTCAATATTGTTATTATTAATTAACGCTATTGATTGTGTAAAACAGTCAAAAACCGAACAATAAAGTGTTTAGATAAAAAATTAATGCAGTTGAAAAAAAGTTGTAATAATAAATATGTAGTAAGTAACTCTACAAATTCTTTCCATATTTCAAATGTTATGACAAAAATTTATCTTTTCTATATAGAATATATAGAATGAGCTAATTATATAAGATATGAATTTGAATGAAAT
>JBMOHG010000089.1:0-9839 GCA_049317965.1 Paludibacter sp. | reverse complement strand
CACAAAGTGCTTATCGCAACGAAGAATGGGCGCAACACACCAATCATTTTCTGGGTAATATTGAAGATTGGAGTGGCATAGAAGTAAAAACGATTATTCCCATCGGAGCAAAACGCCGAGCAGAGGAAATGCCATTTTTGATTTATTACGCTACCGATTTAAGCATTGAGCAGTCCGAAGCATCGCTTTGGAGCTTGGCTTTGTGGAGTAAAACTGGAAATGTATTGGCCAATTACAATGGTGGTGCACACGATAAAAAACCGGCAATAATTGAAAATTCCGTTGGGAAGGGTCGAGTAATTTTGTTAGGAACTGACCCAGGAAAAACAGCTTTAAAAAAACTGTTGCTGCATGCGGCCGAAAAAGCGAACGTAAAACTGTTGGCAACAGGCGATGAGCAAGTGGTAATTGTGCCGCGCAAAGGTAAAGAAAGCAGCGGTTGGGTATTGGTGAATTTATCGAAAAACGCAAAGAAAATTGTGCTTAATACTGATGCTAAATCGTTCAAAAATATTTTGTTAGATACCAAAATTACTTCCAACGAATTTGAATTGAAACCGTATGAAGTGCAGGTTTTGAAAACCCTTAACCCCTAAAGGGGGTTTTTAAGACCAAGAAATTTTAAACAGCATTTATAGCATGATAAAATCACTTCACATATTTTCTTTAGCCCCCTTTAGGGGGTTGGCGGTCATTTTGTTACTTTTAGTTGCTTCTTTACTTTTTGCCCAACCTACCAACAACGTTTTATACAAAGTAGATCCGTTTTGGGGCACAAACGAAGGGAATATTATTCCCGGCGCCTCTGTGCCTTTTGGAATGGTGAAATTAAGCCCCAATATCCAAAATAATTGGACACCAACTTCGGCTTATCGAACCGATGAACCGATAATAGGATTTAGTCACACCCAGACCAGTGGCACAGGTGGAAGTCCGCGTTACGGTAATGTTCTTATAATTCCACAAATAGATACATTGATTTTAAAAGAGTTGATTAAATACCCAAAAATCAATGAATATGCTGAGCCTGGTTATTATACAAGTACATTGAAAAGCGGAAATTCGTATACACGGGCTGAGTTAACAGCTTCAAAAAAAGTAGGATTTCATCAATACACATTCACAAAAAAATATGCGAAAACTAATGAGTTGAATGCCAACTTTATCATTGATGTTTCTAATGCCACACATCGAATTTCGAATGGCAAACCCTCCACTTATTGGAAAAATGGGTACGTCAATATTATGCCCGAAAAATCGGCTGTGGAAGGGTATGCCACTTTCGAAGGCGGTTGGGGAGGATTAAATCCTTACACTATCTATTTTTATGTTCAGTTCGACCAACCGTTCGCATCGTCTGATGTGTGGCAGGATAGTATTTTAATTAAACGAAAATATTTAGCAACCGAAAACAAAGATTTTTCTGAAAAACGCTTTGGAGCTGTAGTTTCATTTTCTAAAAAAAATGGCGAACAAGTGGGTTTAAAAGTGGGGATTTCGTACTTAAGTTTAGAAAATGCCATGCTTAATTTGCGTGAAAAAGAAAACCTGAGTTTTGATAAAGCCAAAGAAGAAGCCTCAATGCTTTGGGCAAATCAATTAAATAAAATTGAGGTAAAAGGTGGCGATATTAAAGCACAAAAACTGTTTTACAGTGCGTTACGCAATACCATGTTGATGCCAACCGATGTGACCGGCGAAGTGCCTGGTTGGAATCCAAACGTTCCACATTTTTGGGATTTTTACTGCGTGTGGGATGTTTTCCGCGCTACCATGCCACTTTACACGCTTATTTATCCTGAAACACAACGCAATATTGTGAATTGTATGTTGGATATTTACGATAAAAAAGGCTGGTTACCTGATGCTTGGATTGCTGATGAATATGCTTATATGCAAGGAGGAAGCAATGCAAATGTGGTTTTGGCTGATGCAGTGCTGAAAAAACTCGGCGGTTTTGATGTAAAAACGGCCTTGCAAGCAGTGCGAAAAGATGCCGAACTTCAGTCGGAAAATCCACGCATAAAAGGTCGATTTACAAATGATTATAAAAAATACGGTTTTGTGTTGGTCGAAAGTGCTGTTGGGTCTGTTTCACGGACATTGGAATATGCGTATAACGATTTTTGTATCGCGGAAATAGCTCAAGCTTCTGATGAAACTTTGTTGTATGAGAAGTATAAAAATCAATCGTTAGAAGTTTATAAACTGTTTTATCCTGAACACAAGATGTTTTGGGGAAAAGATAGTTCACAGCAATGGAAGCCTGATTTTACAACTGTTTCTAAACGAAAAGACACGTGGAACGACCCCTATTTTTACGAAGGCGGTTCCCAAATTTATTCCACCTACATACCTCACGACATGGCAGGATTGATTTATCGCCACGGAGGAAATAAGGAGTATGTCGATTATTTAGATAATTTATTTGAAAGTGGCGTTTTTAGTATCGAAAATGAACCTGAGTTTCTGATTCCATACCAATATATTTATGCAGGGGATTATCCTTCTACTGCAAGGAGAGTGAGTAAAATTTTGCATTCCAACTACATTCCTGATGCCAATGGACTTCCAGGGCAGGACGATTCCGGCTCTATGTCAGCATGGTACGTGTTTAGTGCCATGGGGTTTTTTCCAGTTGCAGGGCAGGATTTGTACTTAATTGGAACACCACTTTTTGAAGAAACCGTGATTCATTTAGAAAAAAATAAAACATTTAGTATTATTGCTAAAAATCTTTCCAAAGCAAATATTTATGTAACCAAAGCCACTCTAAACGGTAAACCATTGAACAGGGCTTGGTTTAAACATACTGAAATCTACAAAGGAGGGAAACTCGTGCTCGAAATGAGCGCAACACCAACTGATTGGGGGAAAACCAATTTGCCGACATCGCTTTCAACGAAATAAAATTACACATGAGAAAAACATTTTTTCAAATCACATTCATTCTTGTTTCAATTTTTCAATCAGTTTTTTCAGCCGAAATAACGCCCAATTCTGCACCCGTTGTAGGCGGACAAGTAATTATCGAAAAAGGACAGTCGCGCGAAGAAATTGAATCGCTTTTTGTGATGCTGAAAAACAACAATATGGATATTTGTCGCATCCGCATGTTCGAATCGAATATGCACGATGGCAAAGGAAATTGGGATTTTTCTACTTTTGATATGGCTTTTCGGGCTGCCGAGCGCAATAATATTACAATTATCGCCACGCTTTTTCCGATGGTAGAATTTACCAATATCGGTGGTTTTAAATTTCCGGATTCAGATGTGCATTTGGCTTCTATTGCCGAATATGTTAAACAACTGGTTGGTCATTTCAAACAATACAAATCGCTGTATGGCTGGGTGTTGATGAATGAAATTGGTAGTGGAAAAGCTCCTTTTACCAAACCACTCACAGCACAAAAATTTGGAGAATGGCAGAAAACGGATTCTGTAAAAGCGTTTAATACAGCAGCGGGTAAACCCATTATGCAATTTCAGGAAGAACGGTTTTTGGTTGATTATAATAGTTGGTACCTGAACTGGCTAAAAAGTGAAGTAAAAAAGTACGATGCTACAAGTCATTTGCATGTAAATACGCACGCTATTTTTGATACCTATGCCGAATACGATTTTTCAAAATGGCGAGGAATACTCGATAGTTTTGGTGGTTCCGCACATGCAAGCTGGCATTTTGGGAATTTCACCCGCAACAATTATCATTATGCGATGGCTGCCAATAGCGAAATTATTCGTTCAGGAGCTGGCGATAAACCGTGGATAATGACCGAATTACAAGGTGGAAATAACTTATGGAGCGGTGGCATTCCGATGTGCCCTACTAAGCAGGAAATTGAACAATGGATGTGGACCATTATTGGTTCGGGTGGTAAAGGGATGATTTTTTGGTCGCTCAACGGTCGCTCATCAGGCATCGAAGCGGGCGAGTGGTCATTGCTGAATTTGCTAAACCAACCCACTGACCGATTTGAAATGGCTGGAAAAATGGCAGGAATTATAAAAAGTCGTGCCGACCTTTTTTCAACGGCAAAAGAATATGAATCGGGCGTGAATATTCTATACACCCGCGAATCGTTGTGGTGCGAGCGTAGAGCCGAAACAGCCGGAGCTAATTATGTAGGACGCTTGCCGGGTGGTGCCATTCGCTCTGCCATTGGTTTTTTTGAAACACTCTCGCAATTAGGCATTCAATCCAACCTGAAATGCATCGACGAATTTGATTTTTCGGCGAATAACAACCAAGGGAAAGTGATTATTTTACCGCATCAAATAGCGTTACCGGCAAAATCCACAAAACTGCTGGAGCAATTTGTGGCTACAGGCGGCACCTTACTTGTGGAAGGATTAACGGGCTTTTTCGATGAAAATATGCACAACCAAACAAACGTCAATTTTCCTTACGCCAAACTTTTTGGTGGATTGCTAAAAGATGCGCCTTTTGTAAATAAAAGTTTTAATATCTCTCTTGATAATCAAAAAAATGCACTTCCGGCTCATTTGTGGGAAGGTATTATTCAGCCCACAACTGCAAAATCGTTGGCAAAAAATACTCAAGGCGAAATTGTTGCCACCGCTAATTCTTATGGAAATGGAAAAGTAATTTGGATTCCTTCGTTGGTGGGCATTGCAGCACGTGAAACCAACAATTATCAACCATTATCACAATTTATTGCGCGTGAATTACTACCTCAACTTCCGGCAACTACCATTCGTTTTAAAACATTTACGACTGGTGTGCTGATGAAAACTTTGATAACAAAAAGCGGTTTTGTAGTGATTTTGATTAATAAAAATAAAGACACAAAAACGGTGGAATTGGAAATGCCGAAGGTGAACTCAATTCGATATTTAAAACAGAATAAAAGTACGAAATTGACCAATAAGATTTCTATAAAATCAGAAGAAACAATAGTTATTGAATTTCAAAAATTTGATTAAGCACAAATTCCAAATTAATATTATGCGTTTTTCAAACTATACATTAGTAATTCTATTTTTTATGATTTCAGAAATTACTTTTGCCAAATCAAGCCTTTTCGAATTACCCATTGCTACTGGCTGGGAAATGCGTGAAACTACTTCTGACAAGTGGTTTTCAGCTGTTATTCCTGGTTGTGTACATAGCGACTTATTGCGAAATAAGCAAATTCCGGAACCTTATTTCCGAACAAACGAAAAGCAATTGCAATGGATTGATAAAAAGGATTGGGAATATAAAACCACTTTTGACGTTTCCAGTGAAGTTTTTTCAAATGAACATATAGAGTTGGTATTTAAAGGATTGGATACTTATGCAACTGTTTATTTGAATGAAAAAGAGGTGCTCAAAGCTGATAATATGTTTCGTGAATGGACTATTGATGCTAAAAAACAGTTGAAATTAGGGCCTAATAGTTTGCGAATTGTATTTAAATCGCCTATTGTGGCTGGCCTTGAATTACTCAAAGCTCACGGCTATGTATTGAAAGCAACCAATGACCAAGCCGAGAATGGTGGATTAACAAAAGTCCAATTGGTTAGCCCATTTATACGCAAAGCACCGTACCATTTTGGTTGGGATTGGGGACCGAGGTTTGTAACATCGGGAATTTGGCAACCTGTTTTTTTACGTGCATGGAACGCTGTAAAAATTTCCGATTTTTATGTTCAGCAACAATCATTGGACGATAAATTGGCAATTTTAAATGGACAAATTGAAATACAATCGTCAAAGAACCAACAAGTTGAAGTTTCAATGTTGATAAATGGAAAAAAGGTATCAAAAAAATCGTATTCGGTAAATATTGGTACAAACACGATTGATTTCCCTTTCGAAATTAAGAATCCAAAACGTTGGTGGACAAATGGATTGGGGAAAGCAAATTTATATAACATTTCGGCCGAAGTAGAATCAGGAAATTATTCTGATTCTGAAAGTTGTAATATTGGATTACGTACTTTGCGCTTGGTTCAAAAGCCAGATAGCGTAGGACATAGTTTTTATTTTGAGTTAAATGGCATTCCGGTTTTTGCTAAAGGAGCCAATCACATTCCGAACGATATGTTTTTAGAAAAAGTAACTAAAGATGTATATGATTGGGAAATAGAAACTGCGGCGAAATCCAACTTCAATATGTTGCGTGTTTGGGGTGGCGGGATTTATGAAAATGATTATTTTTACGAATTGTGTGATCGAAATGGTATTCTTGTGTGGCAGGATTTTATGTTTGCGTGTTCGTTATATCCTGGAAATGAGAAATTTTTAAATTCAATTACACAGGAAGCAACCTATCAGGTAAAAAGGTTGCGAAATCATGCGTGCATAGCACTCTGGTGTGGAAATAATGAAATTGATGTGGCATGGCAAAATTTTGAACCAAATGGCGGTTGGGGTTGGAAGAAAAGTTATACAGAACCACAAAAGAAGCAAATTTGGTCGGCTTACGACACCATTTTCAATCATATTTTGGCGAATGCGGTTACAAAATATTCACCCCAAACGCCTTACTGGCAATCGTCGCCCGCTAGTATTCTTCCCAAAAAGCATGCTTCAAATACTAATAAATCGGGAGACGTTCATTATTGGGATGTATGGCACAGGAAAAAACCGTTTGAAAATTATGCTGATAATATTGGTCGATTTATGAGCGAGTATGGTTTTCAGTCGTTTCCTGAACTTGAAACAGTAAAGAAATATGCTTTAAAGGAGGATTTTGATATTGAATCGGAGGTGATGCGCCATCATCAACGCAGCAGTATTGGCAATGTGACTATCAAGGATTATATGGATCGGTATTATCAAAAACCCTTAGATTTCGATAAGTTTTTGTATGTAGGTCAGGTGTTGCAAGTATTTGGAATTCAGTATGCTGTGGAAGCGCATCGTAGGGCAATGCCTTATAATATGGGTTCGCTGGTTTGGCAATTGAATGATTGTTGGCCGGTTGCTTCGTGGTCGAGTACCGATTATTATCGCCGATGGAAAGCATTGCAATATGAGCTAAAACGGTCATTTGAGCCAGTCATTATTTCTGCCTATACAAAAGGGGACAGTACCTATGTTTCTGTCGTTTCGGATAAGCTAAATGATATTAATGCTTTGTTTGAGATGAATGTATGTGACTTTTCCGGCAAAGTGCTTCGTTCAAGAACTATAAAAATAAATGTAAAAGCAAATCATTCAACTACTGTTTTTAAAGATTTAACAGCCAATTTATCAGCTAATGTAAATGAAAACTATATTTCGTTTAAGTTGAAAAACAAGAATAAAGTAATTGCTGATAAAATATATTTTCTAACTTATCCTAAAAATTTACAGCTCGAAAAGCCCACTATTATTTCCAACATTAGCAAGAAAAATAATACATGGACAATTCGTTTAAAAACAAATGTGTTGGCAAAAAACGTGTATCTTAATATCAAGGATGTGGAAGGATTTTTTAGCGATAATTATTTTGACCTTGTGCCTGGAATTGAGAAGATTATAACATTTACATGCAAATCGAACAACCAATCAACACCAAAACTGGAAATCATTTCACTGGTTGATAGCTATAAATAAAAATGAAATCGGATAATACAAAATTCAATGAAAATATTTTTTAAAACCCTCTTTTTAATTGTCTTAGTTTCGTGCCAACCTGCTCGAAATGTTGTAACTGTAAAACCACTTGTTCCGTACAAACCCGTAGTTTCTTTTGACGATGCAGAAAAGCGTAGTCAGGCAATATTGGAAAAAATGACTTTGCCCGAAAAAATCAGTATGATTAGCGGTCATAATAGTTTTTTTATCAAAGGTTTTCCGCAATATGGTGTTCCGCAATTGTATATGTCAGATGCCAGTGCCGGAGTGAATATCCGCAAAGAGCTTAACAACGGCATGGAAAAATCGGTATCGTTTCCGGCACCCATTGCGTTGGCAGCCACTTGGGATAGAACATTAGCACACGATATGGCACAAGCCATAGGCGAAGAATGCAAAATTGGAGGCACGGCCATTTTGCTCGGTCCGGGTGTAAATATTTACCGCATTTCGCAAAACGGTCGCAACTTCGAGTATTTTGGCGAAGATCCGTATTTGACAAGCCGCATTACCGAAAATTATGTCGTGGGAATGCAAAGTTCCGGTACCATGTCAACCGTCAAGCATTTTATTGCCAACAATAACGAACATCGTCGGCGTTTGACCAATGCTATTATCGATAAACGCACCTTGCACGAAATTTATTTGCCGGCATTTAAAGCGGCTGTAGATGCTGGTGTGATGAGCGTGATGACTTCGTATAATATGGTGAATGGCGAATATACCGCCGAAAGTAAAACGTTGGTGGATGGAGTTTTGCGAAATGAATTGGGCTTCAAAGGGTTGGTTATGTCCGATTGGCGGTCGGTTTACAATGGAGAAAAAGCCATTAAATCGGGCTTGGATTTGGAAATGCCGGGCGATTATGCCGATTGGTTAAAAGCATTGGGTGAAACGCCTTTTCGGCATTTGAAACACGAAGCTGCACCTTTATTGGCTGAAAATAAAGTGACTGAAGCAGATATCAACCGAATGGTAAAAAACAACATGCGCTCCGGCATTATGATGGGTTTGTACGACCGTCCCATTCAGGATACAAGTTACGTGAAAAATTACGGGAAACATGAACAAGTGGCACTACAAGTTGCGCGCGAATCTATTGTGTTGCTTAAAAACGTCCATGCTATTTTACCAATAATACCCGGAAAAGATAATGCAAACTATTTATTGACAGGCGAATTTGCCACAAAATTGCCTTTTGGTGGCGGTTCGGCAGAGGTAAAAGGCTATAACAATGTGCTGATGCGCGATGCGTTGGCAAAAGTGTATGGAACCGAACTGAACTATATTCCAACGCCCACGGACGAAGAAATTAGAGCAGCCAATGTGGTTTTTCTGAGCATTGGAACGCATGACCGTGAAGGAAACGACCGCTTTTTTGCTTTGCACGATAGTGTGGAAAATCTGGTGAAACGAGTAACTGCTCTTAATCCAAATACGGTCGTTATCGTAAATTCGGGAAGCGGCATCCGCATGACCGATTGGAGTGCAAAAGCCGCTGCAATTTTGTACGCTTGGTATCCCGGACAGACTGGAAATACAGCTTTGGCGGAGATATTGAGTGGCAAAGTTAATCCGTCGGGGAAATTGCCCATGACCATCGAAAATGATTTTGCCGATTCGCCGGGAGCCAGTTACAAAAAAGATACAGCCGCCTTTAATATGCCGTGGCAGGACGAATATAGTTTCCGTTTCCCGATTAGTCATGATGAATATAAAGAAGGCGTTTTTGTGGGTTATCGTTGGTACGAAAGTAAAGGTTTGAAAGTGCAATTCCCTTTTGGTCACGGACTTTCATACAGCAAATTTACTTATTCCGATTTGAAAATAAAACCTACTTTTAACGAAGGAAGCAATGTAGAAGTTTCGTTCTACATCAAAAATACTGGTGCGGTAGCAGGTACAGAAGTGGTACAATTATACATCAATGACAACGAATCGTCAGTTGCGCGACCATTGAAAGAATTGAAGGCATTTGCACGGGTTGACTTAAAGCCATTGGAAGAAAAATTGGTTCAATTTATGCTCAATCCTGCTGATTTTTCGTTTTTTGATGTGAAAACAAATGCGTGGAAAAGCGAAGCGGGAAAATTTACTGTTTTTGTGGGAAGTTCGTCGGTGGATATTCGATTGAAGAGGGAGATTGAGAGAAGATAAGGGTTAAAGAGTTTAAAAGGGTTTGAAGATTTGAAATTTGAAGATTTGAAAATTAAAAAAAACATCTTCAATATAAATATTTTTAGCACAATATTTAATTATGAATAAAC
>JBMOHG010000088.1:0-10042 GCA_049317965.1 Paludibacter sp. | reverse complement strand
ATTTAACTAATTCCCAATAAACAAATTTAATGAAAACAGAAGTTCGGATTGATAAATGGTTGTGGGCGGTTCGTTTGTTTAAAACTCGGACGTTGGCTGCTGAAGCTTGCAAAAAAGGAAAAGTTATCATTCAAAATGTGCAGGTAAAACCTTCTCGAAACGTAAAAGTGGGTGATGTGGTTTCGATTAAACGCAATCCTTTTTTATTTTCGTTCAAAGTATTGGCACTTTCCGAAAATCGAATGAATGCAAAGTTGGTTCCAGATTTTTTACTAAATGTAACTACTGCCGATCAACTTGAACTGATAGAAATGGCAAAACTAGCCGGGAATATGGGAAGAGACAGAGGTACAGGTCGCCCAACAAAAAAGGAAAGACGCGATTTGGAAGATTTTATCGACCCAGAGTTTGCCGACGAAGAAGGAGATTGGAATTTTGATATTGGTTGATTGAGTAATTGGGTATTGGTTAATTGGTAGTAAATAGTAAATGGATAAATTGTAAATAATCTGATGTTTATAGCTCAAAAACTCAAAAAAGAAAATATTTGCGAATACTTGCTTTATATGTGGCAAGTTGAAAATTTGATACGTGCTTTTCAACTTAAACTGGAAGTAATCAATGAGCGAATAATTGCACCATATCCAGTAACTGATACTGAACGTAAAACGTTATACGAATGGTATGAAAGTTTAATTGAGATGATGAGATTGGAGAATGTGCAGGTTGATGGACATTTACAATTGAATAAAAATATTATTAGTGAACTTGATGAATTACACGGACTTATTTTGAAATCAGGGAACGATGCCGGTTATTCTGCAAAATTTTACCATATATTACCTTCAATTTCACAACTCCGGAATCAACAACCGGATAAAACTATAAGTGATATTGAACTTTGTTTCAATTTTCAATTTGGAATAATGCTTTTGCGGATGAAGAAAACTGAAATATCGCCGGAAACACTTCAGGCTCAAACAGAAATTAGCAAATTTATGGTACTTTTAGCCCGAAATTATCAATTATATAAAGAAGGAGAATTAGATTTTGATGATTAACCATTTATCATTTACCATTAATCATTAATCAACATATTCATTATCTCATTTTTTTTATTTACTTTTGAATCGCATTTAAAAAAACCAATATTATTAATCATTTAAATACTTAAATTTATGAAAGGTATCGTACTAGCAGGTGGTTCAGGAACTCGTTTGTATCCTGTTACAAAAAGTATTTCGAAACAAATCATACCGGTTTACGACAAACCAATGATTTATTATCCCCTTTCAGTTTTGATGTTAGCCGGTATACGTGAAATTCTAATTATTTCTACTCCACAAGATATTCATTTATATGAAAATTTGTTGGGCAATGGTGATAATTTTGGTATCAAATTAGAATATGCCATTCAGCCATCGCCTGATGGATTGGCTCAGGCTTTTATCATTGGCGAAGATTTTATTGGCGATGACAATGTTTGTATGGTGTTGGGTGACAACATTTTCTACGGTTTTGATTTTTCTCGTACCCTTCGCGAAGCAGCCACTTTACAAGATGGCGCTATGGTTTTTGGTTATTATGTGAATGATCCTGAACGTTATGGAGTTGCTGATTTTGATGCTTCAGGTAAAGTACTTAGTTTAGAGGAAAAACCTGAAAAACCAAAATCGAATTATGCTGTGACAGGTTTGTATTTTTATAGCAATGATGTGGTAAAGAAATCGAAAAATTTGAAACCTTCGAAACGTGGAGAATTGGAAATCACTGATTTAAATCGCTTGTATTTGGAAGAAGAACGCCTGAGTTTGAAAATGATGGGACGTGGTATGGCTTGGCTTGATACAGGAACTCATGACAGTTTGCTTGAAGCATCAAACTTTATTGCAACTATCGAAAATCGTCAGGGACTAAAAGTAGCTTGCCTCGAAGAAATTGCTTATCGTTATGGGTATATTAACAGAGAAAAGCTTCTCCAACTAGCTGAACCACTGAAGAAAAACAATTATGGTGCATATCTGATTAAGATTGCAAACGAAAAACAAGTTCATAATATTGATTAAGAGCCCTAGCTACTTAAAGTGAACAAGACACAACAAATATATTTTACATTTAAATAAACTTGGTCTTTAAGCCCCTTTAGGGGTTTGGAGTCAATAGAAAATTACAATGGAAATAATAAAAACTCCAATTCCAGATTTATTAATTATCAAACCACGCGTATTTGAAGATGCACGTGGATATTTCTGCGAGACATATAATGCCGGCAAGTATAGAGAATTAGGTATCAATCTTGATTTTTGTCAGGACAATCAATCCAAATCTTCGTATGGAGTACTTCGTGGATTGCATTATCAACTTAATCCACAAAGCCAATCGAAGTTGGTTTCGGCTGCACAGGGTTCAGTTTGGGATGTGGCAGTTGATTTACGCGCCTCCTCTCCTACTTTTGGCCAGTGGTTTGGTGTTGAACTTTCTGAAGAAAATCATCTCCAATTTCTTATTCCTCAGGGATTTGCACACGGATTTTCGGTGTTATCAGAAACAGCATTATTTACATATAAATGCGATAATTTCTATAGCCCAACTCTGGAAAGAGGAATTTTATATAATGATACAGATTTGGCAATCGATTGGAAAATTCCTGTTGATAAAGCAATTGTTTCAGACAAAGATTTTAAACATCCATTGTTCAAAGACGCCGAAAAGAATTTTTAAACAATAAAGATATGCAAACAATATTAGTGACAGGATGTAATGGTCAGCTTGGTAACGAAATGCAAGAAGCAGCCAAACGTTTTCCTTCATTTCAGTATATTTATACAGATGTGGCGGAACTTGATATTTGCGATAAAAATACGCTAGATGCTTTTGTAAAAGAAAACGGCGTAAATATTATTGTGAATTGCGCAGCCTATACTGCTGTAGATAAAGCTGAAGATGATATTGAGTTGTGTTATAAAATTAATCGGGACGCTGTTCGGAATATTGGCGAAGTTGCATCTGAAAATAATCTGAAAGTTGTTCATGTTTCAACTGATTATGTATTTGATGGAACAAACTATCTGCCTTACACCGAAGACTTACCTGTCTGTCCGGCAACAGTTTATGGCAAATCGAAATTGGAAGGCGAACAGGCTTTGATGGGAACTTGTGGTCAGGTAGTAATTTTACGAACTGCATGGTTATATTCTTCTTTTGGCAATAATTTTGTAAAAACAATGATCAAGTTAGGTACAGAACGTGATTCGCTTAATGTAATTTTTGATCAGGTTGGAACGCCAACTTACGCCGCCGATTTAGCTGATGCAATTTTATGTTTACTAAGCAATAAAACTTTTGTTCCTGGCATTTATCATTATTCCGACGAAGGTGTGTGCAGTTGGTACGATTTCACAAAAACCATTCATCGTATTGCCAATGTGACTTGCAATGTTCAACCTATTGAAACAAAAGATTATCCGGCACGTACTCCACGCCCACATTATAGCGTGTTGAACAAATCCAAAATAAAATCTACATATAATATCAGTATTCCACATTGGGAAGAAAGTCTGGAAAAATGCATTAATTTAATGCAAAATTCATAATCCTCAATGCATAATTATTTATTTTTCAAATTCAATTATTTTCTATTAAAAAACTCATCAACCAACAGAGCTTGATGAGTTTTTTATATTCATCTCTCTAATTATTAGTTCTAAATTATTTATTCTTAATTATTTTCATGTTATCAGTTGACGCACTTACAGTAGAATTTGGAGGTCAAGCCCTCTTTCAAGATATTTCATTTGTAATAAATGAAACCGATCGTATTGCATTAATGGGAAAAAATGGAGCCGGAAAATCAACTTTACTCAAAATTCTGGCAGGTACGCGCGAACCTACACGTGGCACTATCTCCTATCCTAAGGAACTTGTAGTGGCATATTTACCACAACATTTACTAACAGAAGACACACGAACTGTTTTTGAAGAAACTGCCACGGCATTTTCGGCTATCACCGAAATGGAAAAACAAATAGCTGAACTTAACGAACAGCTTACTACCAGAACTGATTATGAATCTGACAGTTATATGGAGTTAATTGAACAGGTATCTGCATTAAGTGAACAGTTTTACAGTATTGAAGAAATTAATTACGATGCCGACATTGAAAAAACTTTACTTGGATTGGGTTTTGAACGCAATGATTTTAACCGCAAAACTTCCGAATTAAGTGGTGGATGGCGAATGCGAATTGAGTTGGCAAAAATTCTTTTGCGTCGCCCCGATGTAATATTACTTGATGAACCTACCAATCATCTTGATATAGAATCGATTCAATGGCTCGAAGAATTTTTAATCAACTCGGCCAAAGCAGTTGTAGTCATTTCGCACGACCGCGCTTTTGTAGATAATATCACAACCCGTACCATTGAAGTAACAATGGGACGTATTTATGATTATAAAGCTAAATACTCTCATTATCTGGAACTTCGCAAGGAGCGTCGCGAACAACAACAAAAGCAATATGACGAACAGCAAAAAATGATTGCTGAAAACATGGATTTTATCGAAAGATTCAGAGGTACTTATTCCAAAACAAATCAGGTACAATCGCGCGTAAAAATGCTCGAAAAACTTCCACTTTTGGAGGTCGATGAAGAGGATTCTTCTGCGTTACGTCTTAAATTTCCACCTTCACCCCGTTCGGGAAATTATCCGGTAACTGCAGAGAATGTGGGAAAATGTTATGACGAAAAGCGTATTTTTGGCAATGCTAACTTTATGATTGAACGTGGACAAAAAATTGCATTTGTAGGAAAAAATGGTGAAGGTAAATCGACATTGGTAAAATGTATCATGAAAGAAATTGAGCATGAGGGACTTCTGACACTTGGTCACAATGTGAAAATTGGCTATTTTGCTCAAAACCAAGCTTCTTTGCTCGACGAAAATCTTACGGTTTTTCAAACCATCGATGATGTAGCTGTTGGTGATATTAGGAATAATATCAAAAATTTATTAGGTGCATTTATGTTTGGTGGTGACAATTCATTCAAGAAGGTAAAGATACTTTCGGGTGGTGAGCGCACACGCTTAGCAATGATAAAATTATTGCTCGAACCGGTAAATCTGTTGATTCTGGATGAGCCAACGAATCATTTGGACATGAAAACCAAAGACATTTTGAAACAGGCTTTAGTCGATTTTGATGGAACTATAATTGTGGTATCGCACGACCGTGATTTTCTTGATGGACTGGTAACAAAAGTTTACGAATTTGGCAACCAGAAAGTAATTGAACATCTGGAAGACATTTACGGATTTCTTGCAAAAAAGAAAATGGAAAATTTAAGAGAAATTGAACGAAAATCGTTGAATTGAAAAGGATATATTACAATATATCCTCATCACTTAATGGAGAGTATGGACCTTCTTTGATTTCGATGATAACAGTGCCTGATTCCAATATCTCTATTGAATGCCATATACCAGCATCGATATTGATTCCAAATTCTCCTTTCGTTGGATTCAATTCTTGCTTCTCTACCAATTCTTTTGAATCATTATAAAAAAGAACATTCAGACTTCCACGAATCAAAAAATAAGCTTCGGCTGTATTTCTGTGACGATGAATTGGTAATATTGTGCCGGGTTCCAATGCATTCAATAAGTATTGTACTTTAGCTTCTAAACTTTGGTGAAAGTTATGATTCATGCGCAAACGCGGACTTTTTTTGGCTTGTTCAGTCACTGAGTCAATTAATTCAAGATCAATTATTTTCATATAAAATGGCTTAACTTTAAAATTCATATTACATCAAAAAACAAACAAGTAAAACCAAGTTTACTTGTTTGTTTTTGATTAAACTTCATTCTATTTTAACAATTAAAAAGCATCAATAATTGCTTTAAAATCTGCTACTTTAAGTGCAGCACCACCAATCAAACCACCATCAACATCAGGATTTGAGAATAATTCTTGAGCATTACTTGCATTGCAACTACCACCATATAGTATTGAAGTATTTTGAGCCACTTCTTCTCCATATTTTGCAGCTACGGTTTCACGTATAAATGCATGAATTTCCTGAGCTTGTGCAGCAGAAGCAGTTTTACCTGTTCCAATTGCCCAAACAGGCTCATAAGCCAACACAATTTTACCAAAATCTTCAGCAGAAAGTTCAAATAATGAATCAACGATTTGTGATTTTACTACATCGAAAAATACACCTGATTCACGTTCTTCAAGAACTTCGCCAATACAGAAAATTGGAGTTAAATCATTTTTCAGCGCCAATTCAGTTTTTGTTTTCAACAATTCAGCAGTTTCGCCATAATATGCACGACGTTCTGAGTGTCCTAAAATCACATAGTTAGCTCCGGTAGATTTTACCATAGCGGCACTAATCTCACCTGTATAAGCACCCGATTCTTTGTTTGCACAATTTTGAGCAGCTACAGCAATTTTGGTAGTATCAATTGCAGCTGCAACGCTTGCCAAGTGAATAAACGGAGTTCCGATTACCACATCGCATTTCAATTCGGCACCAGCCAATACTTCGTTCAATTCGGTTGCCAATGCCAAGCCTTCTTGCAGGGTTTTGTTCATTTTCCAGTTTCCTGCAACAATGTTTTTTCTCATCTTTTTTTTCTTTAAATATTTAGTTTTGGAATAATTTTAATTTTTTTGAATAACAACAAGTCATTTTTTAATAATAAATAAAATAGCCTGACCAGTTATCGTAAGTGTTTGTATATCCGTTCGAATCAATTATAAGTGATGCTTTACCACCATTTTGCTTGCTATAAGTAGCTGTAGCAGTTGATGATTGATTAGTTTCCAAATCTTTAGCAGTCAGATCCATAGAACCGCTGATAATTCTTGAATATGTTGTATCGTTCATCAATTTATCTTTTATCGAATAAGTAAGATAAACATTTTGTTCTTCTTGAAAAATTGAAGTTAAATCTCCACTTCCGGTTATTATGAAATTTGAAGTTTTAAACGACATTGGATTTTTGCCATCGGTACATTCAAAAATCAAATTGGCATTTTCTGTCAAACCATAAATAGTTGTTTTAAGTGCAATAATCTTCCATTTATTATTAGCAATACATTCTATTTTGCAGTAATCATCTGCTTTTCTTTCTTTTACAAACCAAATCGCACCAATTTTATTCAAACTTATTGAATCAGAAACAATTGTACTAATTGTATCAAAATTATTCTGAGTCAAATTCCATTTATTTGGCTTCTCATATTTAATTTGTGTTGTAACAAAGAACTTTTTCTTTGTAACTTCTTTCAGTGAGTCGGGCGTATTTATATAATTATTTATTTTCAACGAATTATCAAATAAAGTAATTAATTCAAAGATTCCAGATTCTGAAGCACGTAATATCTGATATCCGGTTTTTGTAAAATCGGGCTTTGGTTCCGCTTCTCTTATCACGCATGATGTAAATAACATCAATAGTAACAGTATGATTATTGGATATTTAGTTTTCATAATAATAACTATTTACCAAAACTAACAAATCGATAACCAATACCAAATGTGAAAATACCCTGAGTTCCCAACGTACTCAAATCGGTAAAACAATATGTTTTTTTACCAAATGTAAAACCAAATAACGTGAATTGACCACCTACACTATTTCGAATTTTATCATTTCTCGTTACACCGGTATTATCATATTCATATACAACCCGTTGTCCCAATCCAAAAGCTGAATACATACTAAACTTTGGGTTATTTATCCAGGTAAATCTCAAAGTTGGATATATTGAAAGATGTTGAGTTACATTTTGACCTACTTCCGAATTTGTTACAGCATCATAGTAATTATTGAAATACGCAAAATAAGTTAAAGTTGCACCTACACCAAACCACCTGTTGGCCTGATAAATATATTCTGCAAAAATGGCATTTGTAGTATATCGGGCACCACTATAATATGTTGGAGCTTCAAAATCAATTATATTAATATAATCATAATACGGATCCATGCCCCAGTTACTAATATTTTCTATTGCAACGGCTGCTTCAAAAGGTTTATAACCAATTCCAATCCGAAAGTCATGAACAGGTATAAACCGTGGACGTTCCGGTGAAATCCATTTCTGAGCACTTATAATACCGAAAGCACAAAGAAATAAAAACAGTAAAATTTGCTTTTTCATTTGTTTTATAAAAAACAAGGCTTAATACCTTACCCTCTTCAAACCTTTCAAACTCATTAAACTTAAATAAAATCCCTCCAGTTCCATTTCCCAACAATAGTTCCATTTTTCAACAATACTAATCCAGGATTAGCTCTGATAATGGTTTTGAGAGTTGTAGGATCTGTTTTACAAAATGGAAAAGTGACAGATGTTTTTTGAATAAAGTTTTGAATATCTTCGTCGGATGAGCCGGTCAATGCATAAAATTTTATACCTGAACTCAAAGCATTTTGGTACATGATTTCAGCTTGTTTTGCACCATCTTCCGACGTTTTCGATAAATCGTACATAACTAGCAAATAGGTATATCCTTGATAATAAAGTACTTTCTCTGTAATATCATCAAACGTTGAATTTACTATTGTAAAGTCGTGAATAGGTGCTTGATATCCTTTTGACACTAAAACAGATTTCTGGTCAACAAAAACCCATGTAGAATCGCCCTTAGGATAATTTTCAAGGGTAAATTCTCTTTGCTGTCCGTTTTTGGAATATATAAATGTTGTATTATATTTATCAGTAGGCGCATTTTCAGGAATCAACATGGCTTGTGGTATATTTACCCCAATTTTGTAAGGAAGAAAATCAAACATTGGTAAATGCTGGTAACTATATACTGACAAGCCAACAGCAATTAAAATAAAAACAGTAATAGCAGATGACTCGATTCGTGGTAAAAAGAACGGTTTTATTTTTTTGTTCAATGCAATTAACAAAACAATTATTGCATCAATTACAAGATTCTTATAAAATGTAGCCCAATTGCTTATTACAAAAGCATCACCGAAGCAGCCACAATCAGTCACCGGATTTGCAATTGCAATATACAATGTCAGTATAGTCATTACCAACATAAATACGAGTGAGCTGAACAAAGTCATACGGATTTTAACCTTAAAAATTAGATTTAATCCTAAAAGTATTTCGAATGTGGATAATGCAATTGACGTTACAAATGCCAAAACAGACAAATTTACAAATGGGCCTCCAAATGCCAAGAGGTAATCTTGAATTTTATAGGTAAAGCCAAGTGGATCAATGGCTTTTACAAAACCTGAAAAAACGAACAAGAAGCCCAATAACAAACGGAAAATTATGTACATAAAATCTCCAGTCTTTTTCAAGATTGAAGTTTTTTTCATTCTGTCACGGTAATTTCTGTTCATAACAAGTATTTGTTTGGAAAATTTGTATTTTATAAATTACTATCCATTAAGCTCTTCCATTTTAATCAGCCCAAAAATTGCATAATTTATCATGTCGAAATAATTAGCATCAACTCCTTCTGAAATTAAAGTCTTACCTTGATTATCCTCAATTTGTTTTGTACGGTATATTTTCATTAAAATCAAATCGGTGTACGACTCCATGCGCATTGTGCGCCATGCTTCATCGTAATCATGATTTTTATCCATCATCAATTTTTTTGCTTCCAAAAGGTATTTGCTATAAAGTTCAATCCCTTTTTCAAAACTCAAATCGTCGGTTTCAGAAAAGCCCAATTCGATTTGGATTAATCCAATTATGCCATAATTCACAATTGCAATCAATTCAGAACGAATACCTTCATCAACTTTCGAGATACCTTTGGTTTCGATACTTCGAATTCTATTTGCTTTAATAAAAATTTGATCTGTAACCGATTGTGGTCGCAAAATCCGCCAAGATGCTCCGTAATCTTTCATCTTTTTAACGAATATTTCGCGGCATATTGCTGCTACTTGATCAAATTGTTGGTCGGTATGGCTCATATCTGAAAGTTGTTTTTTTTGACTGACAAAGGTACTATTTTTTGTTGATATGAACAATTTAAGTTTAAAATT
>JBMOHG010000087.1:0-10101 GCA_049317965.1 Paludibacter sp. | reverse complement strand
GGCATTTACAAAATGTAGTTATAGGTTCATCCAATAATTGGTCAAAAGCGGTTATTGAATGGAATCTGGCCAATAATACAAGTTTTGGACCTCATACGCCAAATGGATGTACAACTTGTCAGGGGGCTATAACTATTAATAGTACAAGTAGTTATACGCGAAATGTTTCTTGTTATATTATTGGACAAATTTCAAAATTTGTAAAACCCGGAGCCCTAAGAATAAAAAGTTTAGTTACGGGCAGTAATCTCACTGCTACTGCTTTCAAAAATCCTGATGGTACAATTTCGGTTGTGACCTATAATGCAAGTAGTTCTGGTCAAACTTTAAAATTAGTTTGGAATTCAAAGGCGGTTCAATTTACTATACCAGCTTCTTCTACAGCAACATATACCTGGGATGCAAATACCAATTCCATATCTGAAACTTTTTCAAACTCAGTTTTATTATCACCAAATCCCGGAAAATCGGTTGTAAATGTGAGAAACATAGATGTTACAATGGCATATAAATCCATTTGTTTTATGTCTGTTGATGGAAAAATTGCATTGTTTCAAAAGATTACATTACCTGATACAACAATTGATATTTCAGGCTTGGCTAATGGTCTGTACATGACAAAAATGGAAGGAAATTCAAATTCTCTGAGTGGGAAGTTTGTTAAACAATAATTCAAAAAACACTCAGGAGTGTTGAAATTTTGAAAAAAAATAAGCACTTGAAAGTTTAATTTTCGCGTGCTTATTTTAAATTTATCTGATATTCATTCCCCATTTCGACCTTGTTCCTTCAATCTTCAAATCAACAAAGTCTTCAATAATTATTCCGGAGAGTAAATCTGTTTTGTTCTGATTGTAAATATCAATCATAGCGTCCATACAAGGCGCACCATGTTTTTTAAAGGGCTTGAATTGTAAATATGCTTCTTTCTTTATTAACATGCAATATGGATGAATATACGTATAAATATACTTTCTAGTCCATTGCCACCATCTTTGCTGCCATTTTTCATGCCCGTGCGATTCTAAAATGAGTTTTTTGCCAACAGAATAACCTTTAAAGTTTTCCATCATTGTATCAATAACTGGCTTTTTAATAGTAACATCGCTGTCAAGTATCAAAAGAAACTCGTATTGTGATGTTTTGATGGCATGATCCATTCCGGGCCCATGATGTATATTATAGCCAAATCTTTCGACTTTAAAATTTTTGTCTTTTTCCTCAAGATCAGCAAAGTAGATGATATTGTCATCACTACCATCAATAATTCTATAGGGTAAAGTCGGATAAAACTTTCTGACGGTTTTATACTGTTCGTATATTAATTCGGGTGTTTTATAATGCACCGAAATTATTTCAATATTTTCCAAATTATTGCTTTTAATAAAGGCGTTTAGCAAACCATTGACGGCTTAATCAATTTGAAAAAGTCATTTCCTTTGTTGTCGACCAAAATAAAAGCTGGGAAATTCTCAACTTCAATTTTCCAGATAGCCTCCATTCCTAATTCAGGATACTCCAGACATTCTACTTTTTTGATATTTTGTTGTGCCAAAATAGCTGCCGGACCGCCAATAGAACCCAGGTAGAAACCTCCGTGCTTTTTACAAGCATCAGTTACTTGTTGGGTTCGGTTACCTTTGGCAATCATAATTAAGCTACCACCGTTTTCCTGAAACAAATCAACATACGAATCCATCCGACCCGCAGTAGTTGGTCCAAACGAACCAGAAGGCATTCCTTTTGGAGTTTTTGCAGGTCCTGCGTAATAAATTGGGTGATCTTTTACATATTGAGGAAGTGGTTTACCCGCATCAAGCAATTCTTTCAGTTTGGCATGTGCAATATCACGACCAACAACGATGGTTCCGGTTAACGACAGACGTGTTGAAACAGGATATTTTGAAAGGATTTCCAAAATATCTTTCATTGGCATATTTAAGTCAATTTTCACAGCATATCCTTCGCCTTCATTTCGCAATTCTTCAGGAATTAAACGCCCCGGATTGTCTTCCATGCGTTCAACCCAAACACCGTCTTTGTTGATTTTTCCTTTGATATTCCGGTCGGCAGAGCACGAAACACCCATGCCTACAAAACACGAAGCACCATGACGTGACAAACGAACAATACGAATATCGTGAGCGAAATACTTACCTCCAAACTGAGCACCAATTCCTGAAGCTTGTGCTTGTTTCAGTATTTTCTGCTCCATTTCTACGTCGCGAAAAGCCTGACCCAGTTCATTTCCTTCGGTAGGAAGTTCATCGTAATACTTTGTTGAAGCCAGTTTTACAGTTTTCATACAGGCATCAGCCGAAGTTCCACCAATTACGAAAGCAATGTGATAAGGAGGACAAGCCGCCGTTCCCAATGATTTCATTTTTTCGGTAAGGAATTTTTCTAATGAAGTTGGATTTAACAAGGCTTTGGTTTCCTGAAACAAGTAAGATTTATTGGCAGAACCACCACCTTTGGCAATAAAAAGGAATTTATATTCGTTACCATGTCCGGCCACGAGGTCGATTTGAGCTGGAAGGTTGGTTCCCGTATTCACTTCGTCGTACATGTTCAAAGCTGCATTTTGCGAGTAGCGAAGATTTTCTTCGGTGTAGGTTTCGTAGATTCCTTTCGACAAGGCTTCTTCATCGGTTCCGTTGGTCCACACATTGCTTCCTTTTTTAGCATAAACAGTAGCAGTTCCGGTATCCTGGCAGAAAGGCAAAATCCCTTTTGCAGCAATTTCAGCATTGCGAAGCATGGTAAGTGCCACATATTTATCATTTTCGCTAGCTTCGGGGTCGGCTAGAATTGCAGCTACCTGTGCCTGATGTGCTGGTCGAAGCAAAAATGAACAATCGCGCATGGCAGCTCGCGATAATTTGGTAAGTGCTTCGGGTTCAACTTTTAGGATTTCCTGTCCTTCAAACTCTGATACCGACACATGCTCTTTGGTAAGCAAATAATATTCGGTTTTGTCTTTTCCCAATGGAAATGTTTCTTGATACTTAAATTCTTTTGCCATTATTTTTATTTACAATTTAATCAGTTACAATTTACTATTTAAAACGGTGCAAAATTACGGAAATTTTTCTGCAATTAACTTTGAATAAAAAACAATTTGCAAAACTTAATCTTCAATTGGAGACATAGTAAGTAATTGTTATTATTTATTGATGCGTTCTTTTAACTAATGTTCAGATAAACAGACTTGTAACTCGCAACTATTTACTAGTAACTACTTATTTTATTCGATAATTAAAACCTACAGAATAATCACTTCCATAGTAAAATAAACCAGAACTTGTTGATGACTTTTGTACAAAAAAAGTCATTCTATCTGTTTGATAATTAGCGATTGCCGAGTAATTAAACATCATAAATCGAGAGTTAAAACCAGTAGTAATTCCGGTTGTAAAATACAGTCCAAAACTACTTTTCCTCAACTTTATATCAAAACCTGTATAGGAGGCCAGATTAATTCCAACTTTATCAGTTACAGATATAGCTAGGCTATCTTTATTGACTTGTTTTTTAAAATGTTGATAATCTCCATCTTCATAAAATAAAGCCCCTTTAACTCCAAGTACCCTTAAATCTGCAAAGTCAAGATCAATATTCAAACATAAATCGCCTGAAACCCCAACTCCATAATAATTCTTCTTACCTTTCAGCGATTCTATAGCTGCAACATTGTAATTTCCCAAATATCCAAAACCTCCGTAAGAATAGCAGTAATCTTTTTCCGAGCGAGTTCGGAACCAATAAACTTGCCCAAATGAGTTTGATTCATTTGGGTTAAAGTAAACACTATCATAAGAATGAGTGAACTTTCCACCAATATAATCGTTTACAGTTGCTGTGTCGCGATAAACAGGTTTTGAGAAAACTATCGGGTCGATGCCTGAATTGGCGAGATTATAACTTGGTACGCAAGATGATAAAGTTATTGCAAAAAATATGAAAATTAACAGAGATGGTATCGGAATGGAAATCGAAAATTCAGGTTTCATAACTTTGAGTTTTTTTATATGTCAATGGTTCGTTATAAAAAATGTTTTTATGAACGCAAAGTCGCGAAGATGCAAAGTCGCGAAGAAAAACTGAAAGTTTTTGTCTTTGCGTTCTTTCTTTTCTTGTTGATTATAAGTCCTTTAATACTTTGCGCCTTTGCGTTTACTTTTTAATTTGCCAATACCGAAAGTAATTAAATTATGCGATTTAAAGGTTTATTTATCAGCACAATAAAACATTTTATAACGAACCATTGTAAGTAAAACAAACGAATTATTTCTTAAAACGACCATTTTTCAAGAAAGCCATTACCTGCATTATCACCTTTTTGTCAAATAACAAACCCACATGCCATGATTTAATAAAAACTACATCTTTTTCAATTCCCATTTTGGTGCTTTGAGGAAGTAGTACGCCATCATTATCGCCTTTAACAAAAATATTAAATCCTTTATTGCCACCATAACTACCTGCAATTAGTCCAATTTCGCAAGTTGGAATAGGATATTTTGGTGCACCGGTTATGGTATCTGTTGTTAAATTTTCCAAATTAGGACCGCCAAGCGTTTTAGCAAATTCAAATTGTGCAAAAAAGTCAGCTACTGGCGAACCATTATTGGGTGGAGCAATCATCACAAACCTATAAATAAATGGAAATCTGGATGTTGAGTCGAGATGCTCATAAATAGACCGAACAACCAAAGCACCCATTGAGTGGGTTACAAAAGATACTGTGTCAAAAGATTCGTATTGAATTTTATTAAACAGCATTTTTCCAACCGAATCAACATCATTCACCAAACTCAGATATGTGTAAATTTCGCTGGTATAGCCTTTCTTTTCAATTGCTTGCTGTATTTTCTGCATTTCAATACCCAAACCTCCATAACCATGAATTATATAAACTTTATGATTGGCTGTTAAGGATAAAGTGCTTATCAACAATAAAATAAAAATACAGTATTTAATTTTTCGCATTTTGTTAAAATAGTGTCAGCTGACCAGACCCATCATCATTATTTCTGCCACCATTAACAATATCATCTGGTAATGTTGAATCATTTTTAACTGATTGAGCTGGCTTTTCTTCTTGAGGTTTAGCCGGTTTTTCCAAATTTTCCTTTGTCACTTTTGGTTCTTTGACTTTAGGTACTTTTGGTGTTTTGGGTTCTTTAGGCAATTCTGCAAGATTTGAAGCTTCAATAATCTTTTCAACTATTTCTGTTTCAGCGACTTCTTTTGTAAGCTCTACTTCAGTAACTTCATTTTCATCTGCATCCTCAACATTCTCAAGATTTTCTTCATATTCTCCATCTTCTTTGGTCGGGGCTTGAGGCAATGTATTAAATCGAATTGGTTCCAATTCATTAATTGTTTCTACTTCGAATGTTGTAAGTCGTTTTCCTTTGGCTTTATAGCTCTTAACGCCTATAAATTCTTCAGCATCCACAACCAATGTTTCGCGGTAGGCATCGTTGCCGCCCATAACAACTTCAAAGCGTGGATAATCCACATCCGACATCAGTATTAGTCGCGATTCTGAATTATCACCTAAAAAGTTTTGAGGTTTTTGGGATGCCTCCAATTGGAATCTTTTCAGGTAAAAGAATTTCTGTTCTGCATCCCACAATGCTACCGACCATACTTTGTTGGAATCAAATTTTTCGATAACCAGTATATCTTTGTCATAATGATTACTTAAATCGAAATTACTTGTGTAGAAATTACCTTTACCCGATATAACCAGAATCAAGTCATCGCTCTGAAATTCACCTAAATGCTCTCCGCGATTATCGTAGTTTAAGCGTAAGACATCTCTATCGAACCAAACCTGACGACCACCAAGTGTAGAACCGCCTTTGGTTTTTAAAGCAATTTTCTGCACATCATTTTTGGTTAGCAAATTGCCCATCGACTGCCGTCCTTTAATGGCAATATCGCTGAAATCTTTCTCAAAAACAAGTTTGAAAAGTCGTGGTTTTGGTTTTAGTGTAATGCGGATTACTTCGGCTTCTGCATTTGGGTTTGACGTAAAATACATCACTTTCGAGCCTGCAGTTCCTTGCGTTATATCGTATTCTTTATCGCGTGTAATGCCGTTTACAGCAAAACGTTTGATATAATACGGTCCAATTTTGCCATCGCGATATATTGTGTTGTAAACTGTACGTTTATCATTTTTCTTGAAAACATCCAAATGCAAAATATTTTTACCAACAAATATCTTGTCAGCAACTTTCAAGACTTTATATTTTCCATCTTTGAAGAAAATTATAATATCATCAATATCAGAACAATTACATACAAATTCGTCTTTTTTGAGTGAAGTCCCAATAAATCCCTCTTCATAATTTACATAGAGTTTTTCGTTGGCTTCCACTACTTTCGATGCTACAATAGTTTCGAAGTTCCTAATTTCTGTCAATCGGGGATGATCTTTGCCGTATTTAGCTTTCAACCCTTCGTACCAGGCAATGGTATAATCCACTAAATTAGCTAGATGATAATCAATTTCTTCTATTTTTTTCTGAATTGACAATAAAGTATCTGTAGCCTTATCTGAATCGAACTTGGTGATTCGCATCATCTTTATTTCGAGCAATTTCAAGAAATCCTCACGAACAATTTCACGGATAAAATCTTTTTTGAACGGTTCTAACCGTTTGTCAATGTGCTCAATAACTGCATCTTGCGAAGTACTATCCTCGAATCCTTTATCTTTATAAATTCGGTTTTCGATAAATATTTTTTCGAGTGAAGTAAAGAAAAGTTGTTCCTGCAATTCGCCTTTCTGAATCTCGAGTTCCGTTTTCAACAAATCCATTGTATGATCGCAACTGATTCGTAACATTTCGCTCACACCACAAAAACGTGGTTTATTGTCGTGAATTACACAGCAATTTGGTGAAACGCTTAGTTCACAATCGGTAAAAGCGAAAAGTGCATCAATCGTTTTGTCGGAAGAAGAACCAGGAATAAGATGAACAAGGATTTCAACATTTGCAGATGTGTTATCATCTACTTTACGGATTTTAATTTTTCCTTTATCACTGGCACGAATTATTGATTCAATTATTTTTGAAGTATTTGAACCAAAAGGAATTTCTGTTATAACCAGTGTTTTATTATCTACTTTCCCAATTTTTGCACGGATTTTTACTGCTCCACCACGTTCACCATCATTGTATCGACTTACATCTATCGACCCACCAGTCTGAAAATCAGGAAATAATATAAAATCTTCACCTCGCAAATGTGCCACACAGGCATCGAGTAATTCGTTGAAATTATGTGGTAATATTTTGGAATTCAAACCTACTGCAATACCTTCAACACCTTGTGCTAATAACAATGGAAATTTTACAGGTAATGCTATCGGTTCTTTATTACGGCCGTCATAGGAGGCTTTCCATTCGGTAGTTTTTGGATTGAAAACAGTTTCGAGTGCAAATTTTGATAACCGTGCTTCAATATAACGCGGAGCGGCAGCACCATCGCCGGTAAGTATGTTTCCCCAGTTTCCCTGACAATCTATGAGCAAATCTTTTTGTCCGAGTTGTACCAAAGCATCGCCTATAGAAGCATCGCCGTGTGGGTGAAATTGCATGGTATGACCAACAATATTTGCAACTTTATTGTAGCGTCCGTCATCCAATCGTTTCATAGAGTGAAGAATACGACGCTGAACGGGCTTCAATCCATCGTAGATATCTGGTACAGCACGTTCTAAAATTACATACGAAGCATAGTCCAAAAACCAGTTTTGGTACATTCCTGAAAGATGATGTTTGACAGCATCATCTGTAATTTTTGGTACTTTATAAGTTGAATGCGCAGCAGGTTCTGTCTCGACAACGATTTCTTCAGCTGCGTCCGTTATCTCGTTTTCTTCGTTTTCCGATTCAATTATTTCGTCAGTGCTCATTGTACTAGGGCTGTTTCTTTTTCCAATTCAATCGACAAAAATACAAAAAAAATAGTAACTTTGCATCTCTTTTTCAATTTGAATATTTTTTAGATTTGTCAATAGATTTTTTAAGGGTTATACGAAGGAAAAAAGTCGGAATTCCCGTAAAATATTAAGAAAATCAGGATTAATAAAGTGTTCTTTTTCTGAAAATTAACAGGAAACGATTATTTTTTTTGAATGATATTCTGTTATTGTATTGATAATAAAATAGATGAATATATCTTTTGCTGGCAACGAACAATATCTTTTGCTGGCAACGAAAGATATTGTATATTTGCAAAAAAAATGAGATGTACAGACAAGATCAATTATCGGAAATAATAGATTTGCAGACCGCTGATTTCGTTCACAAATCAATGGGAATTGAAAGAACGGCTTTGCATAATATACCAGAAGTTGATAATTATGCAACTATTATCACTGGAATTCGTCGTTGCGGGAAAAGCACTTTGTTGCTACAACTGTTAAATAAGAAGCAAGATAATGCAATTTATCTCAACTGGGAAGATATTAGGTTAAATGGTTTTGAAACAGATGATTTCATTCGACTTTATTCAGAAATTGTCAAGCGAAAAATTAAATTGCTTTTTTTTGATGAGATACAATTGGTAAAAAACTGGGAAATGTTTATTAATCAATTGCTTCGCGAAGAATTTAAGGTATTTATAACGGGGTCAAACGCCTCGTTATTAAGTGTCGAGTTAGGAACACACCTCACAGGCAGGCAGTTATCAACTGAATTATTTCCATTTTCTTTTGAAGAATTCTGCAATATCAAAAAACTTGGTTTACTTCCTGCATCTGTCGATTTATATTTAAAAAACGGCGGTATTCCCGATTATGTAAAAAGTGAAGTTACAGCTGTGGTGTTGAGCTTATTAGATGATATTTTAATACGTGATATTGCTATTAGATATGCCATAAAAGATGTAGAAACACTTAAAAAGTTAACTATTTATCTTCTTTCTAATATAAGTTGCCCGGTTTCGGCTAATAAACTGACTCAGAGCATTGGTTTAAAATCTGCCTCAACAGTATTAGAGTATTTCTCGTATATAAAAAATGCGTATCTGGTAGATTTTATTTCGCAATTTAATTACTCGTTTAAGGTTCAACTGCGCAATCCTAAAAAAGTTTATGCTATGGATTTAGGAATTGTGAGTGCAGTCACGTCGTCTTTTTCGCAAGATTTAGGACGAAAATTAGAAAATTTGGTTTTTTTAAAATTACGTTCCAAATACAAAGAAATATTTTATTTTAATGAAAAAGGAGAATGTGATTTTTTAGTTAAACAGCAAGAAAAAATTATAATTGCAATTCAGGTATGCTACCAAATTGACGATTTGAATTTTGATCGTGAATTTAATGGTTTAATGGATGCCCTGAATTTTTTCGACCTAAAGGAAGGTACAATTGTGACTCACCATCAATCTGACGTTTTTGAAAGGAATGGGAGAACGGTAAAATTGATACCTGCACATGAATTTTTAATGCAGAAAAACTAATGACTGTAGCCAATAAAAATATATTATAGGTTTAAAAAAGTAAACTATGAAGAAGTTATCAATTTGTTTTTTCATTTCAATTATGCTTTGTAGTTGTTCTATTTTTGAGAATAGAGTCTTGGCATTTCTTCCAGAGCCAACATTAAAACAAAATGCTGACTGGAAAAATAGATGTGGAAAATGGTACTCAAAATCAATAACTAAAGAAAATGAAACAAGAGAGGAGATATGTGATAGTTATGAAGATGGTACATTTATCCTCAAAACCAAAACTATGGATAAAGAAGGGAATATAACTATTCATATAGAATCTGGAGAATGGGGAATTTCAGGAAATATTTATTTCACTATAATTAAAGCTATAACTGAAAATGCAGTACAAGGAGAAGTCGATGTACTCTCTCCTTTCTATAGAGACGCATATAAAATAAAGTCTCTATCTGATAAAAAAATGGTTTATCAACATATAAACACGAAAGATATTTATGTAGATATTAAAGTAGATAAAAATTTTGAACTGAAATAGTAAATTGTAAATAATCAAATTGTAAATATAATTATGGCTTCACAAGAAGATGTTTTTAAAAAACTGATTGCGCACTGCAAGGAATA
>JBMOHG010000086.1:0-10124 GCA_049317965.1 Paludibacter sp. | reverse complement strand
CGTGCAAACCAATGCGAAGCGCGCATTAAGAACAATACTATGAGAGGAAAAGTTGCCACATTAAAGTCCTGAATGGAAAGTGGAAAAGTGATTAATGCACCTACAAGTAATAAAATGTTGGGAATTTGAAATAAAAATAAGGGTTTTCTGATTTTGTTTTTCCAAATAGCAACTGCCATAAGAAGATTTATTGGGCTTAGCCACAGAATATTTAAATTATACCGAACCAATGGATGTAAGGAGAAAAACATCATGTAAAATACAACAAGTCCACCTAAACCATTAATAACAAGTATAATTGTATCGAATGTTTTGTTGTGTTCTTTGTTTTTTACGTCCCAGATTGTTACAAGAGTTCCAATAATTAATAAAAGAATTGCAATATTTAGCGGTTTAAATAACGATATTGACATTGGCTCACTTTTCTCACTTTTACTCACCAAAACAGTTGCTTTTTTTTCAACTAGATTTCTTTTTTCTCTATTGAATGAAGTGATTTGAGCAGCCTGCATGTTTTTCATCAATACTTCCGGAAGAAACATGCTTTCATTTTGAGTCGCAATATTATCTGCATCAACACCAAAAATCAAATCGATTCCAAATTTTAGCCAGGTATCATTTCCAACATAAACTCCTACCCACTCACGAAATGTATTCTGTTCGGTGCTTGGAGCAAATTTAATAAATCCATTAATTGAACCAATGATTTTGTCCCTTGGACGAATTGAACAATTATCAAAAATAAAATTATATCGATAAATTCTATTTTCTTCTTTTAAATTCTCGAGCAATAAATTTATTAAACGACTTTTTTCAGCTACAGTCAAATTTAACACCTGCTCCCAAACTATTGAATTTCTTTTCGCATATTCAGGTAAAAAAATACTGGTTTGATTGATACCAAGTTGATAATCAGTCTCTCCTTTTATAAATTTGTAATAAAAGTGTTCGGATTCAAAATCAAAAAGTCCGTAATTGAATACAATATCCAACTCTTTTGCGCTATCTTTTACACGTATGGCAGTGTGACCAAACTTAGCATAAACCTCTTCACCCGGTGAACAGGTTATTAAACTGATGGTTGCAGAATCGCTGATAATAACTTCCTGAGCAGCAGATTTAACCAAAATCAGGCTTAGAATTATAAGTAATATATATTTTTTCATAACAACTTACAATAAGTAATTACACAAAAGTAATATATTTATTTGTTTGCAATCAAATTGTTAGTGTTTTTTTAACTTTAAGCGAAATCCCATTTCAAAATAAATAAATCAGAAATCGAAAAAAATCATTTTCAAAAATGGCATTAATAAGAATAATTTGATTTTTTTTCGGCATAAATTGCTCTATATAATAAAAAATCACTAAATTTGTGCTTTATAACATTGTTGTCAAACATATTTCTCACAAAAATTTATGGCAAAAAAACATGTTTCAGAATTAAAACCATTAGAGGCAATTTTATCGGTTTGGGATGTTTTAACTCCCGATGAAAGACAATTTGTAAATAATAGTTACACGGTGCATCATTTTAAAAAGAATGAAAGGATTCATTGTGAAGGAGATCGGCCTACACACATGATGATTTTGGCATCGGGAAAATTAAAAGTTTTTAAAGATGGTGTCGGTAGCAGGTCTCAAATAATTAGAATGTTGAAACCGGGTGAACATTTCAGTTATCGTGCCATAATAGCAAACGATGTTTACAGTACCAATGTTACTGCATTTGAATCTTCAATTGTTTACATGATTAAGGCTGATATTTTTATTTCAATTCTTAAACATAATAACGCTTTTTGTTATCGTTTTTTGGAAGAATTGGGAACTGATTTAGCTGCATCGGATGCCCGTACCGTAAACTTAACACAAAAGCATATTCGCGGAAGACTCGCAGAAGCTTTGCTACAATTGCATAAGAAATACGGAGTTGAAGAGGATGGTGCAACTATTTGTATGTATTTGTCGCGTGAAGATCTGGCAAATCTATCGAATATGACCACTTCAAATGCAATTCGTACGCTCGCCAATTTTGTCAACGAACATGTTATTGCCATGGATGGTCGTAAATTGAAAATTATTGACGAAGACAGACTTAGGAAAATCAGTAAGATGGGATAAAAAAATGGTTAATGTTTGATGTTATAAAATTTGAAATTATTTAAGCACTTCAATTCCAATAGCCTTGAAGAAAACCTTCTACTTTTTATTTAAATATCATTGACAATAATGAATGCTACGCAAATTCAAACAATATTCAAATCGGTAATTTATTGCCTATCTTCGGGGCAATTGAAAAAAGCTTTCGATAAAACCAGCAATTTGGTTGAAGAATTACAGATTGGAGAATTTGCTGACAGATTGAATGATTTACAACAAAATTACAATTACTTATTGCATTATTTCATCGAAGGGATAGATGATTCTCAACGCAAGATAGTATACAACAAATTGATTTCCAAGACATTTATTTTAAATTCGGAACTTAAAGAAGAATTATTATTCCGTAATTCTTCCAATTTTGAATATACCCAAAAACGCTATTTCCCTCACACCAAGCATTATAATTCTACTTCTGAATTGCTTATTTCATTAAATTACTATCATTCACAAACCGTGTTGATTGGCAAATTAGAAAATACGCACGAGACAGAACTTAAACGACTTCGCTCAAATTACGAAACTGCTTTAACCGAAACTTTTAAACTTTTTTGGTTAACTTCCACCTATGGAGAAGATGAAAAGCGATTTATTAATAAAATTCTAGACTTAAAGTATAATGGTTGGGTAGAAAAAACCCTTTTGATTTCGGCTATTACACTCAACCTGTGGCGGACATTTGATGATGTAAAATTGATGTTACTTTTTGATTGTTGTCAGGTAGCAGATCAGCGGGCAAAACAACGTGCCTTGGTAGGTTTGTGCCTCGTACTGGTTAGATATAATCAGTTTATTCCGTATTTTCCTGCAATTAGAAATCGTTTGGTTTTGTTGGCCGATGATATTCATATAGTCGAAAACTTCCATAATATTATCATTCAGTTAATTTCCACTGCCGAAACTGATAAGATTTCAAAAAAAATGCGGGAAGAAATATTGCCGGAGATGATGAAAATTAGTCCATTGCTGAAAGATAAAATGGATATTGATAGTTCATTGAATAAGGATGAATGGGATGAAGAAAATCCCGCATGGCAAGAAATTATTGAAAAAAGCGGAATGTCGGATAAATTGCATGAACTAAATGAATTGCAAATGGAAGGTGCCGATGTGTATATGAGCACTTTCTCAATGTTGAAAAATTTCCCGTTTTTCGCAGAATTCTCAAATTGGTTTTTACCCTTCGATGGACAAAATTCTAATGTAAATCAATTGTTTGCAACAGATGATAAATCATTACTTTCAGCATTCGTTGGTAATAATTTGATGTGTAATTCCGATAAGTATTCGTTCTGTTTGAGCATACTTCAAATGCCCGAAAACCAACGCGGTATGTTGAGAAGTACTTTTAAAATGGAGGCAGAACAATTGGATGAAATTACAAAAGATGAAGCGATTTTAAAGCCGAATATAGCTTCTAAAAACATTTCAAAACAATACATTCAGGATTTATTCAGGGTTTTTAATTTACACCCTCATCATGCTGATTTTTCTGATATTTTCGATTCCTCATTGTCTATTCACCGTTCATTTTTATTCGATATTTTATCTACAAATACAGATTTTAATACCAGTATTGCCGAGTATTATTTTTCAAAAAACCACTATGCTCAGGCATTAGAGATATTTGAAAAGATACTACATGAAATAACGCCTACAGCTGCCATTTATCAAAAAGTGGCCTACGCATACCAACAAATTTCTCAAATTTCGAAAGCATTAGATGCCTATATGAAAGCTGATATTATAGAACCAGATGATGCGTGGACTATTCGTAAAATAGCTTTATGTTATCGTTTATCAGGCAATTTTGAAAAAGCATTGGAGTATTATCAACATGCCGATTTTCTAAAACCAAATCAATCTTCTATTTTACTCAGGATTGGACATTGTTTTTTAGAATTGAAAAAGTACAAAGAAGCTTTGGATGTGTATTTCAAATTGGATGCTGAGGAAACAGAAAATCCTAAAGTTTGGAGAGCAATTACCTGGTGCGCCTTTGTGTCGGGGAATATACAACAAGCTGAATATTATGCAAATAAATTGATTGAAACCATACCAACAACTCACGATTATTTAAATGCAGGACATATTCTATGGTGTAAAAAGCAAACAAAAACAGCATTGGAATTTTACAGAAAAAGCCTTGATTTAAAGCAAAATAATTGGGACCTTTTTCTTGAATCATTCCTCAAAGACAAAATGTATTTAGCAGCAAATGGAGTTGATATGGATGAAATTCCGTTGATGTTGGATGCGTTGATGACCCCAAACCGCTAAAAGAGCAATTTAAATGTTTTGATTTTGTGATTATCCAAATTACATTTGAAACTAAGCAAAATTCAACTTTTATTCCATTTAAAGTACTAAGGATTAAATCGATACCCTAATCCCCACTCTATAAATTCGGCCTTTTGAAGATGTGTTTTAAGTCCCAAAGAAATAAAGTAATGTTTTGTTATTGAGTATTTTAATGCAGCTCGAGTATATAGCCAACCATCTTCTTTTTCGATATCATAAGGATAAATGATTGGTTTGTTGAGAACTGAAGTTTCAGCGTCAGTATAAGGTTCTAGGTTTTTTAGCGGATTGTAAAGATATAATCCAAAATGAAAACCGGCAGTCATCCTTCCCATAAGCAGTTCGTGTTGCCACGAAATACCAACTCTGATTTTGTTTTTAAATTCATTTGTAGTTAGAAATGTTCTTTTAAATTCCGTGTTATGCCCATCATAAACACCATCAAAAAATGCATCAACTCCCAGTCCCATTCGATAATAATTGGTAATAGGACGATACATACCAAGTACTAATGAGGCTGTTGGAAAAGTTTTAAAATCTGGCGTTCCACTTGGCACGCTATTAAGATAATTATCTTTATAGTACAGTTGTCTAAAGCCACCGGCAGCTATCAACTCAACTGATATTTTCTTTTGAATTTCTGCAATTTGCTTTTTTTCAGGGTCTTTGTATGTTTTGTAATTTGGGAAGTATTTTATACCAATTAATCCATTGAGCATATTTATTCCGGAGTTTGGAACAACTGCACTTCCATTCGAAGCATGATTCCATGTATATTTTGCAGTTAGACTAAAGCCATTTTTGAGAGGAATATCAACAACACCTCCACCAGCAAAATATATATTTAATACCGAACCAATCGCGGCATTCGTTCCAGGCAAACTAGGATAATAAGTACTGTCAGCTTTTTGATTTGTATTATAATAGGTTTTACTCAAAAAACTGGCTCCCATTCCTCCTTTGACATAGAGATTGAAATATTTTGTTCGCCACAAAGGAATACTTATGTAAGGATAAATTGCAAAGGCATTTCCCAACTTTTCGGGATTGCTTAAATTTAACCATGCACTGCCAATACCAATAATAGGAAAATTCAAGTGTCTCTGCCAAGGATATTCTCCCATCGTTTGCCATTCAACCTCAATTTCGGATCCCATTACCGGCCCTTTTACAAGTTCTTTTAAATGTTGGGTGTGCTTTAAAATATTTCCATAAAGTCCAAGTACCTGAAAACTGTATTGTTCAGAAGTTTGAGCATGTAATGTGTTAGCTAATAGAATAAATATGAATGCAATAACCTTTAATTTCATGTATCGTAAGGATAAGTTTTGTTTTCAATTCAATAATTTTCGTTACCTTTGACACCGCAAATGTAGTAAAAATGGCTTAAAACTACATATTGTAATTTGTAAATTATTTAATTGTAAATTTTTACCGGATGTTTTCAATTTTCAAAAAAGAGTTAAGTACCTTTTTTAGTAATGCCACAGGTTATATTGTAATTGGAATATTTCTTACAATAACCGGACTATTTTTGTGGGTAATTCCCGGCGAATATAATATTTTATCTGCAGGTTATGCTAATGTGGATGGGCTATTTTATCTAGCCCCTTGGTTATTTTTATTTCTTTGCCCAGCAATCACAATGCGTTTTTTTGCCGAAGAGAAACAATCGGGAACATGGGAATTATTGGTTACGAAACCAGTAAGTAAATTGCAAATTGTTCTGGGTAAGTATTTTGCAGGTTGGGTGTTGGTTTCATTGGCATTATTACCTACATTGTTATATTATTTTTCAGTTTCATATTTAGCTGAACCTATTGGGAATATTGATTCCGGAGCATTTTGGGGCTCATTTATTGGTCTTTTTTTTCTGGCAGCAATTTACGTTGCCATTGGTACTTTTTCTTCATCACTTTCAAACAATCAAGTCATTTCCTTTGTTTTGGCAGTAGTAATTTCATTCTTTTTCTACTACGGATTTGATTTATTGGCAGGCTTTACACAATCTGGACAATATATTCAAATAATTGAAAGTTTAGGAATTCATTCACATTATAAATCAATGTCGCGAGGTGTTATTGATTCACGTGATGTTATTTATTATATTTTGGTGGCAATAATTTTTATGGCTGCCACTGTGAAACGTATTAAAATATAGTATATTAAAATTAAGTCATTGGTCCAATACTTTTGACGCTTGGAAAAATAATTATGAATAAACCATTAATATTAATTACCAACGATGATGGCCATGATGCCAAAGGAATAGAGGTTTTAACAAGGCTGATGATGCAAATTGGCGATGTAGTGGTAATGGCTCCCGATGGGGCTCGCTCCGCACAATCAAATGCTTTGACAGTTACACATCCAATACGATTTAAAAAAATTGAAGAAAGGGAAGGGCTTGTAAGATATTCATGTACCGGCACACCCACAGATTGTGTAAAACTTGCTCTGAATGAGGTTGTAGACAGAAAGCCGGATTTATTGGTTTCAGGCATTAACCACGGTTCAAATGCGGCAATTAATGTTATCTATTCAGGAACAATGGGTGCAGTACTTGAAGGTTGTGAAAATGGAATTTTATCCATTGGTTTTTCTATTTGCAGCCATTCATACGATGTTGATTTCTCGTTTTTTGAACCTTTCGTATTGCAAATTACACGTTTGGCACTTCAAAACGGTATGGATCATGGCACTTGCTTGAACGTAAATTCTCCTTGTGGCGAAATTTCGGGAATTCGTGTTTCCCGTCAATGTGATGGTCGTTGGACAAAAGAGTTTGCAAAAAGAGCTGATCCTCAGGGACGTTCATATTTTTGGCTAACTGGTTACTTCGAAAATCATGAACCAGATGCACAGGATACTGACGAATGGGCATTGGCCAACGGCTATATTTCAATTGTTCCTACAAAAATTGATATGACTGCCTATCAGGCAATTGATAAAGTAAAAAAATGGGAATTTTGAATTATTAACTAATCAACCTATTATCCAATTAACCAGTCAACCAATATGCAGCAATTCAATAAATTTTTGTATGGTTTTGTGCCCGGCATATTACTACCTGTTGCATTTATGTGGGTTTATCTGAATCGGTTTTACCCTGGAGATTTTACTTTTATTGAGTCATTAAAGCAGCTTTACCCTAGTATTTTATTTGGAAAAATCCTTCTACTTTCGGTAATGCCAAATTTGGTGCTTGTTTTTGTTTTTTATAAGTCCGACAGTTTTAAAATTGCAACTGGAATGCTTTTAGGAGCAATGCCCTATTTTATTGGCAGTATTTTTATGTTGTAATAATTGTTGATAATTAACTACTTACTATACGATTAACTAGTTAACAAATCAACCAATTAACAAATCAACCAAACAAAATGAAATATTTTATAATTGCCGGTGAGGCTTCGGGTGATTTACATGCTTCAAATTTAATGTGCGAACTTAAAAAAGTTGACACTGATGCTGAATTCTGTTTTTTTGGTGGCGATTTGATGCAATCTCAAGGTGGTAAGCTGGTTAAGCATTACCGTGATATGGCATTTATGGGTTTTATAGCCGTTATTAAAAATGCACGAACGGTATTAAATAATCTGACAGAATGTAAGCAAGCCATATTAGAATTCAATCCTGATGTTCTTATTCTTGTCGATTATCCAAGTTTCAATTTACGTATAGCGCGTTTTGTTAAAGAAAACCTGAAAACTCCTGTATATTATTATATTTCGCCTAAAATATGGGCTTGGAAAGAATATCGTATCAAGGAAATAAAAAAATATGTAGATAAAATGTTCTGCATTTTTCCATTTGAAATTGATTTTTATGCCAAACATAATTACAAAGTTGAATATGTTGGTAATCCGTCGGTTGATTCTATTTTTGGTCACTTTAATCAACATCAAACTTTCGATAAATTTTGTTCAATTAATAATTTTTCATCAAAACCAATCATTGCTTTGTTAGCAGGAAGTCGGAAGCAAGAAATATCAGCCTGTTTGCCGAGAATGTTGAATGCTGCTTTACAATTTAAAGATTATCAAGTCATTATAGCTGGTGCTCCTGGTATAGAACCAAATTACTATGAGAGCTATTTCCAACATAATGAAGCCAAAATTGTGATAGACCAAACTTATGAGTTATTGCAACAATCAAAGGTTGCAGTTGTCAATTCAGGAACGGCCACTCTCGAAACTGCGTTGATTGGTATTCCGCAAGTGGTGGTTTATCACGTTGCATTTGGTCGTTTGGCTTATATTCTAAAGCATATTTTTATTAAAATAAAGTATATTTCTTTGGTAAATATTGTTGCTCAAAAAGAAGTAGTCAAAGAATTGGTAGCACATTTGTTTACAGTAAAAAATGTGGCTAATGAATTGGAACAACTGCTAAATAATGAAAGTTCCCGACAGACGATTCTAAGTGAATATATAAAAATTAAAAAATCATTGGGAGAAGTTGGGGCAGCAGAGAAATGTGCAAAAAAAATAGAAGAATCACTAAAGCAGTCAAAAATAACTCTTTAAGCATTTGGTGTTGACAATATACAAGCCATAGCTATACTATAAAACTTAGAATCGATACTTTCACTTCTTGAAGTCAGTACTACAGGTTTTTCTGTTCCTTGCAGTAAACCTCCCATTTCGGCACCAGCAAAGAGTGACAAGCCCTTATAAAAACAATTGGCACATTCAAAATTTGGAAAAATAAGAATATCGGCATCACCAAGTACCGGAGACGGAACATTTTTAATACTTCCACGTTCTTTGTCGAGTGCCAGAAAAATATCCAACGGTCCATCCATAATCACATTACCAAATTCCCCATCGCGCCACAGTTGCATAATATCCAGATAATCTTGCATATAGTGAATTTTCGGATTGGCCACTTCGGTGGCATGAATCATAGCCACTTTTGGTTTTGAGATTCCAAATTTATACGCAGTTGTGATGGCATATTTTATCATGGCGGTACGCTGCACCAAACTTGGAGATGGAATTACAACCGGATCGGAAAAGAAAATTAATTTGTGATAATTGGGAATTTCCATAGCAGCGTTGTATGTCAGCACATTACCGGCAGGAAGTATCCCTTTCTCTTTATCAAGAATTGCTCGCAACAAAACATCGGTATTTACCAGCCCTTTCATCAAAATATCTGCTTCACCCGATTTTACCATTCGTACAGCCTCCAAAGTTGCTTCCTGAACTTCGGGAATATCAATAATATGTATAAATGGCGACGGATTGTGTTCGAACAAATGCGGTGACTCTATTGAGGCAACGTCACCAATCAGATAGGCTTCAACAATTCCCATTTCTACAGCTCTTAAAACAGCATCTAAGGTATGCGAATCCACAGCGTTGGCTACTGCAAGTCGCTTGCGGCAATTTACACTTTTTAGATGTGCTGTGAGTTCAGCAAATGAGAAAATTGATTCCATTTAAGCAGGTTGAATTCCGATTTATTTGACAAAAGTAGGAATATTATTTTACAGTGACAAACAATATAAAGCCTCAACAGACTATCTTGTAAATATTTGTATTTGAAGTTTTTATAAATGATTCAGTAAAATTGATACCTGCTTTCTATTTCGCAACATTTTGTTTTAAATTCAATAAAATAGATACAAAACTATGGTTTTGATTTCAAATTGTAAGTTG
>JBMOHG010000085.1:0-10144 GCA_049317965.1 Paludibacter sp. | reverse complement strand
ATTATCTCAACAGCTTTTCGGGTATTTTCAGGAGTAAAATTGTCCAACATAATACGATTAACTCCACCAACTGCCATAACCTGAGCCAGTTCATCGAAACTACGCACTTCAATTTCAATTTTCAAATCTTTTCCTTTTTCTTTCAGGTACGCTTTTGCACGTAGAATAGCTTTGTCAATTCCGCCAGCAAAATCAACATGATTATCTTTCAGTAATATCATGTCGTACAATCCGATACGATGGTTTACACCACCACCAATTTTCACCGCCTCTTTTTCGAGTAATCGAAGTCCAGGAGTTGTTTTTCGCGTATCAAGAACGCGGGTTTTGGTTCCTTCGAGTGCTTTTACATACTCACGAGTACGAGTTGCAACACCACTCATCCGTTGCATAATATTCAGCATGAGCCGTTCGGTTTGTAAAAGCGATTGCACTTTTCCTTCCACCACAAAAGCCACGTCACCTACTTTTACTTCAGCGCCATCCTGAATAAATACTGTCATTTTTAGATCTGGGTCGAAAGCATGAAAAATTTCACGTGCAACTTCAACGCCCGCTAAAACGCCATTTTCTTTTATAATTAACTGAGATTTACCCATTTCCGTTGCCGGAATACACGAAAGAGTAGTGTGGTCGCCATCGCCAATATCTTCGGCAAACCATAATTTAATAAGTTGATCGAAATCGTTAGTCATTGGAAAGTTCAATTCTGAGTTGTTGAATTTCATTTTTGCGGGTCAATACATAAACGCGATAACTGCCAGAAGTTGTTTTCAGCGTTCCGATGGCAAAGCTGGCAGCATCTTTATTCCCTTTGTGCAATAATTGAAAACTATTAACACGGTTTTTTCTAAAAAAATCAGCAATAATTCCTGTTGCTTGTTGTTTGCTGAACACATCGTTTTGATTGCCGATTACCAGCTCTACATTTCCATTTAAAAAGCCCGAAAGTTGGTTGGCATTTCCATCATCCAGAGCCGAAATAACTCCGGAAGGAACTTCTGAAGATTGTGCCCCGACATAAGGTATAGAAAGAATAATGCAGAAACTTAGCAATAATAATCTAATTGTTTTCATTTGAGTAGTTTTTTTACAAAAACATTTTTCATTTCAACTGTTTTCTCATTAAAAAATGCCATATTTGCAATGCATTATTAAATCAGTATGCAAAAGTACATTAATTAGTGTGTTGCAGCCAAATTTTTTGACTGTTTTTTATTATCTACAAATAGTAAGCCAAAAAGCTCTAAACTGTTAAACAAATGAAAATTAGCCTTTTGATGGTTGGAAAAACAACCAATTCTCAACTTATAAAACTTCAGGATGAATATCAAAACCGTTTAAAACACTATATTTCTTTCGATTCGATAATTATTCCTGAACTAAAGAACACAAAAAACTTATCTGTAGCCGAACAGCAAGAGAAGGAAGCTGATTTAATACTGAAACAAATCGAAACATCCGATGACGTTATTTTGCTTGACGAAAAAGGAAAACAGTTCACATCAGTAGAATTTTCAACTTTCATCTCAAAAAAAATGCTGGCATCGCATAAACGCATGATTTTTGTTGTGGGTGGACCGTATGGGTTTTCTGAAAGAGTTTACACTAGGTCAACCGGATTGGTTTCACTTTCGGCAATGACATTTTCGCATCAAATGATCAGACTGATTTTTTTGGAGCAATTATATCGTGCATTTACTATTTTGAAAGGCGAACCTTATCATCACGAATAGAAAAAAGTTTAAAATGAAAATTAAAAAATCGAATAATATATTACTTATCACCTTGTTATCTTGTTTTATTTCAGGATTAATTTGTGATTTTTTATATCGTCAATCTCCAAAATATGCATTACATACAGTAAATTTTCAAACTCAATTGAATAAAAAAGAGGCACTTGCTGCCAAAACTTTAATTCAATTGCAACAGATTATTGTTCATTCCTATGTCGACTCGCTCGCTCACTTCCCTTTTGCTGGCAATGATATTTCATATTATGTTTTTGAGAATGACGAATTGGTATTTTGGTCAGATAATAGCCTCGATATTACCAATATATCATTGCCCGATTCTACCGATTGGCATTTTGTTCAACTTCCCAATGCACAGTGTGTTAGTCGGTTACTAACGTTTGAAAATATAAAAATACTAGCATTAATTACAATCAAACATAATTATCCATATCAAAATAATGAGTTGATAAATAGCTTTGCTTCCGGTTTTTATATGGACAAAGAAGTTCAGTTAGTGGATGGAAAAGAAAGTGACCAAAACGCTATATTTTGTTCGCATGGTGAGTATTTATTTTCTTTGTCCGAACCCCAAATGCCTATTTACAATGAAGTCTGGGCTATTATTGGATTTATAGCATTCTCATTTTCATTTTTCATTTTTTTCTATTTATTTGCTCATTATCCTAAGCTATTTAATAAGAAATCCATTACATTAAGTACATTTATTTTATTGGCTACAATTGTTGGAGTTTTAATAGGTATATGTTTGTATTTCAATTTACCCGGATTACTTTTTTCAAATAAGATTTTTACAGCATTTCAATATGCATCAAATCCGTTATTGGCTTCAATATGCCACTTGACAGTTGCTACAGGCTATTTTATTTCAACCATTTACTTATTCTATTTTTATGTAAATATCTCCAAAACAACAAATTTTATTGGTAGATTGGGATTACAAATTCAATATACAGTTTATTTTGCACTGGTTTATTATTTGATTATCAGTTTGATATATCACTCTAGTATTCAATTGAATATATTGCAATTTAACGACATTTCAATTATTTCAATTTGGGTACATTTTTTGATTTTACTTTGGGGAATAAGTCTTGCTTTGTTGTTTTTTAAAACACACAACTGGTTAAAAATCAATAAAAAGCTGAAACTTACTTTCATCGTCGATTTAGGTCTCGCCATTTTATTATATCTGATAATATTACTTGTTTCCTCTGAAAATGCGGTGTTTATTAGTATTTCATTTATTACAGTTACTTCAATATTTTATTTGCCATTTATTATTCCAAAATTCAAAAATATTTATGGATTTATTGCTATTTGGACGCTTGCATTTACAGTAATATTTGTTTGGAACTCAATGATTATCAGCAGAAACAAACAATTGGATAAATTTAAAATTCTTGCACAAAATATTTCTATCAATGGAAACAGCGAAAATGACAGGATGGCTGATATTTTACTCGAAGAATTGGATATTCAAATTGAAAATGATTCGAAAATTAATATGTTAGTTGCAAATCCAGATTCATTCTCGATGGCTAATGATTATATTAATAAAACCTATTTACGGGGTTTTTGGAACAAATACGATATGCGCCTCAATGTGGCAGTTATTGGAACTGATTTATACCTGGAATATGATAAATTTATCAATACAATTGGAACGCAAATTAAACAGACTCATTTTTATAATGTGTCTGCCAATGAGAATAATATGTCCTATTTAGGAAAATATTTTGCGGGAATAAAAGCTAACGATTCCATTTTCTTTTTTATGGAATTTTATCCACGACGGAATTTTAAAAGTTATAGTTTTCCAAATTTATTAATCTCTTCAATGCCCGATATTCAATCGCAACTCAATATTTCTATTGCAAAATACGAACATCAAAAATTGGTTTATTCATCTGGGAATTTAGAATTTGCACCTACTTCCAGTTGGATTCCATCATCAAAGGCTGATTTCTTTGCAATGGTTTATAAAGGACATAATCACTATATTTTGGCAACAAGCGTAAAAACCTATATTGTTATTGCCGAAGATCAACAGAAAAATAATCTTGCTTATTTACTTTATTTTATTTATGTTTTTCTGATTTATTTTTCGTTCAGTAGCTTCGTGTTTTGGAGTTATCTTTTAATTCGAAATAGATTTAATTTTCGAATAGGTTTGACAGCCAAATTCCAATATACTTTTATTATATTACTGATTATAAGCTTTATACTCATATTTTACGTTTCAGTCAACTTTATCCAAAAAAAATATCAGGAACAACAGATTTCGGAACTTGAAAACAAAAAAAGTTACATTCAAAAAGAATTGCAGGACATGTATTATTGGAATCAGGATTTGACAAAACAAAATATGCAAGCTTTGAATTTTGATCTTCAGGAACTTTCTTACACTTACCATACAGATATTCATGTTTATAACAATAAAGGTGTTTTGGTAGGAAGTTCGCAGCCATTAATTTTCAATAAAAATCTAATCAGCAATAGAATATCTACTAAACCCTATTTTACCCGTAATGCAAATCTGAATCAATATGAACATATCGGTAAATTAAATTATCTAACTGGTTATACGGATTTTTATAATGGTGATTTTTTACAAATTGGTTTTATTGCTGTTCCACAATTTTTTAGTCAGGATGAAATTCAACGTGAAATTGAAAGTTTTCTGGCTGTAATTATTCATATTTACCTGATAATTATTGTACTGGCCATTTTGATTAGTTTGTTCATTGGCAAACAACTTTCGGCACCGCTCAATATGCTGGAAAGCAAATTGAAGCAAATGCGATTGGGGCAACGAAATGAGAAAATTGATTATACGCTAAATGACGAAATCGGACAACTCGTTATTCAATACAACCGTACCGTTGATGAATTGGAACAAAGTGCTAATTTACTTGCCAAATCGGAGCGCGAATCAGCTTGGAAATCGATGGCCAGGCAAGTAGCGCACGAAATAAATAATCCGCTCACGCCAATGAAGTTGAGCATTCAGCAACTACAACGCACCAAAAAACTGAATGATAATCGGTTCGATGATTACTTCGAAAAATCAACTATAATGTTAATCGAGCAAATCGATAATCTGTCACGTATAGCAGGCACATTTTCCGATTTTGCACGAATGCCTGAAGCTAATTTCATTAGATTGGATGTTGCCGCTCGCTTATATTCTGTAGTTCAGTTGTTTGCAAATAATTTCGAGAAAATTCAAGTTGATTATACCGGTGCCGAAAAAGATGTTTATTTATTCGCAGATCCCGAGCAGATGGTGCAAGTGTTTAATAACTTATTGAAAAATGCCATTCAGGCCATACCTTCCGAACGCAAAGGAATAATAAAAATAAACTTACAACAGCAACTGAATGAGGTAATAATAAGTTTTTCTGATAATGGTGTTGGTATTGATAGCAAGGCTTTTGACAAGCTATTCACACCGAATTTTACCACAAAAACTACCGGAACCGGATTGGGGCTTGTAATTTGTAAAAATATTATTGAATCTACTGGTGGTACAATTTCATTTAGCAGCAAAATAAATAAAGGCAGTGTTTTTACAATAACTTTACCCAATGAATTGAATTTGAATTCGATAGGAGATACTGTTGCTGAAGTTTAAGATGTTTACTTTATAATTAATATTGAATATCTATATCATACTTGTCGAGTAACCCTACAACTCCTGAAATTGAAAATTTAGCCTTTCTGATATTATTATTTTCAGGGTCGATAGAATAATTTATTGATGTACGAAAATCTGATTTGTCGAGTGTGGTTTTGTGAAAAATCGCCCTTCTGAAATCACAATTATCAAATAAAGTACTTGTAAGCTCAGTTTCTGTAAAATCTGCTTCTTCGAGATTACAGTTCTTGAAATGCGTTTTTTTTAATTTCAACTTATTGAAAACAGCTAACTTCAGCATACAGTTTTCAAATTCAACAGATAGTAAAAATTGATTACATTCATTGAAAAGCACACCTAATAATTTGCACCCGGCAAATTGAATATTATTGAGACCCGTATTTTTCAACTTTGCCAAACTAAAATCACAATTTTCAAACTTACAATCGCGAAAAGTAATATGTGATAATTCAGCGTTATAGAAATTGCAATTCAGAAAACTACAACTATCATATTCATCTCTTGGTAAGGGATTCACTGTAAAGTCGATACGTTCATATATTTTACTTTCTATCATTGTAGATGTTCTTTTTATTAAAAAACCACCTCAAATAAATGAAGTGGTTTTGTATTTAAATTAATGCTGTTTATCAGAATGGAAGATCGTCTTCGGTATGAGGTGGAGTTTCGGCAACATCTGTTGGAGAAGTCACAACTGCACTTAGCGGTTCGGTATGTTCCGGTTTTTTGCCTAACAAATTTATTGTTTCAGCTAAAATTTCAGTAATGTAGTGTTTTACACCATCTTTTTCCCATGAGCGGGTTTGAATTTTACCTTCCACATACAACTGACTGCCTTTGCGAATGTACTTTTCTGCAATATCGGCTAAACCTCTCCAGGCAACGATATTGTGCCACTCTGTGCGCTCAGGGATTATTGTCCCATTTGATAATGTTTTGGCTCTTTCACTTGTAGCAAGTGTAAATTTTGCAACAGCTAAATCTTTCTCCAAATAACGAACTTCCGGGTCTTTACCCACGTTGCCAACTAAAATGACTTTGTTTACTGACATAATTACTTGTTTTATTAGTTAATAATAGATTTTTAATTCGCTGTAAATATAAAGATATATTTTATATTTCTTGTAATAAAAATTATATATTTTAAAAATAAAATTAAATATATGTCTGATAATTCTTTAAAACTTTAAATCATCTACCTTTAACGCAATATTCCCTTTTACATTTACTTGTATTCTTAATGCTCCGGGAACAAGACTTAAATTTAAAACACTTATGTTATTTAGATTACCTTGTAAATTAACGCCATCCATTATCGAATAATTGCCCATCATTTGATTCACATCTTTCTTCACTTTTTCTAAATCATCTTTTACGGGGTATGTCAAATAGGGTGTTAATTGTTTTAATATCATTCCATGCAATAACCAACCAGCTGATTTAACCAAAGCGTTGGATGTTTTTACATCGAATTCGGGCTCGGTAATTTCTACAGCAGTTTTTGTCGGATTGTAAATCATATTACCTTTAAAATAAATTCGTCCTTTCAGCGAACCCACTACATCGGCAACAAACACGGCCTTACCATCATTTCCAAAAATAGATAAATCGGTAATTGTAATTGTTTTTTTACCTTCGGTAAAAGTTTTATTTATCAATTGCTTTTTAGCCATTTCTGCTATCTTATCGAAAGTCACATCGGCTCCGATATTCAGGTTGAATTGTTGTGCCGGACGATTAATTTGTTTAAATAGAGGTAACGCTACTGTGGGATTTGTTTCTGGTTTTGTACCCATAAACGATTCAATCTGAGCATATAATGCTACTGCCAAATTTAATTTATTGGCTGTTGTAATAAATGGTGAAACGTACACATCTTTTGGAGTAATTCGAATCCACACATCGTTTTCCACACTTACCTGACGTGGTTTCTGCGATTCATTCCATGCTTGTAACACATACTTTTTCAGGTCAATTGCTTCGGCAAGCGATTTATCTATTTGTTCTGAAATCAATTGATCGGTACGCGAAAGTGCCAGATTTGCAATTGGAGTTACAGGAACACTAACGCCTACCACGTTAAGTTTTGGTGTCTCAATCCATTCGTAACCCGATGCAGCAGTTTTTGATACTAATTTCCAGTTTTTATCAATGCTAATTGCAGTTTTATAGGTCAATGCTATGCTACCTACGGCTTCGTAATAGTCACCAACTGTAAAACCGAATTTCTCAACTTTCCACGAAAAACGAGACCAAACTTTTAATGGAACACGATATTCAATTACATTATTATTGATGCTAAATGTAAAGTTCTGAGCTTTCGAAACTCTGACAGACAAATCTTTACCCGAAATATTTGTTCCTTCAAATATAACACCATTCATCTTTTTGTTGATTGCGCCTTCCAGTTTTTTTACGTCAAGCTCCACTTGCAATGGTAATTCCGATAGGGCAGGAGCAATATTAGATGGTAGATATGACTCCTTTGGTTTTTCGATTTGTAATGTTTTGCAAGATTGTGAAATCAGTCCGATAAGAACTATACTAAAGAAAATAATTTGTTTCATTTTGAGATTTATTAAAAAATAATTTATTTAAGTAATGCAAAATCAATCACTTCCATAATGTCATTTACATAATGAAATGTAAGTCCTTTCAAATATACAGGCTTTATTTCGTCAATATCTTTCTGATTATCATTACAAAGTATAATGTCGGTTATTCCGGCACGCTTGGCTGCCAAAATTTTCTCTTTTATACCACCAACCGGAAGCACTTTTCCACGCAATGTAATTTCGCCGGTCATAGCCAAATTTTTGCGCACTTTCCGTTTGGTAAATGCAGAAACTAATGCAGTGGTCATGGTAATTCCTGCTGATGGACCATCTTTTGGAATAGCACCTTCAGGAACATGTATATGCACATTCCATTCTTCAAACATCTGACTATCAATGTCAAATTTATCGGCATGGGACTTAATATATTCTAAAGCCAGCATGGCCGATTCTTTCATCACTTCGCCCAAATTACCGGTAAGCGTCAATCGTGGTGATTTACTTTTGCTCAAGCTCGATTCAATAAAAAGAATTTCGCCTCCTACCTGCGTCCATGCCAAGCCGGTAACAACTCCGGGATAATCATTTCCCTGATATTTATCGCGACTGTAACGTGCAGCTCCGAGATATGTTTTTAGGTCTTCAGAAGTCAATTCCACATTATACTTTTCGTCTGTAGCAACTCGTTTTGCCACTTTTCGCATTAATCCTGCAATTTGTCTGTTCAAATCGCGCACGCCCGACTCGCGTGTATATGATTCAATAACCTGATTGATAATTGGTTTTGTTAATTCAATTTGAGTGTTTTTAAGTCCATGATTTTCCAATTCCTTAGAAACCAAATGGCGGCGTGCAATCTCTATTTTTTCTTCCTGCGTATAGCCACTTACTTCTATCAATTCCATACGGTCGAGTAATGGGCGCGGTATAGTGCTCAAATTATTAGCTGTAGCAATGAAAAGTACTTTCGATAAGTCAAAATCTACATCCAGATAATTGTCGTGAAAGCTTGTATTTTGTTCTGGGTCAAGAACTTCCAGCAGGGCTGAAGAAGGATCTCCTTTATAGTCGGTAGTGATTTTATCTATTTCGTCCAGTACAAAAACAGGATTTGAAGATTCCGCTTTTTGGATATTCTGAATAATACGACCGGGCAAAGCGCCAATGTAAGTACGGCGATGTCCGCGAATTTCTGCCTCATCGTGCAAACCACCCAACGAAACGCGTACATATTTACGGTTAAGAGCGGCGGCAATCGATTTTCCCAACGATGTTTTCCCAACTCCCGGAGGGCCATATAAGCAAATTATTGGTGATTTCATATCACCTTTTAATTTCAGTACTGCCAAATGCTCAAGAATGCGGTCTTTCACAGTTTCCATCCCAAAATGGTCTTTATCAAGTACTTTCTTTGCATTTTTAAGGTTGAAATTATCTTTGGTATATTCGTTCCAAGGCAATTCCAGCATGGTTTCGATATAATTCAGTTGAGTAGAATAGTCGGGCGAGTGCTGACTCATTCTTTCCAGTTTCTTCAGTTCTTTTTCAAATGCTTTAGCTGTTACTTCATTCCATTTTTTGAGTTTTACACGTTCTTTGAAGTCAGCAACATCCATTTCGGGAGAGTTTCCACCCAATTCATTTTGAATGGTTTTCATTTGTTGTTGCAGAAAATACTCACGTTGCTGCTGATCAATTCCTTCTTTGGCTTTGTTCTGAATCGACATTTTAATTTCCAACAACTGCGATTCTTTATTCAACAGCTCAAGTAATTGATAACCACGTTCCGAAATATCATTTATTTCGAGTAAACGTTGTTTTTCTTTTACATTCAAGCCAAAATTTACACACACATAGTTAATCAAAAAGACAGGATTTTCAATGTTGCGGATGGCAAATGCCATTTCGGGAGAAATAGCACCTGAATCATTTATTATATTGATAGCCAAATCTTTAATTGATGAAACCAAAGCAAGAAAAATTCCATCATTCGCATCTGGTAATATTTCTTCTACCAATTGTACTTTGGCTTTCATATAAGGTTTAGTTGTTTCCAGTTCACCTAAATAAAAGCGACGTTTGCCTTCTAAAATCACGGTAGTCGTATTGTCGGGCATTTCGAGAATCCGAACTACCTGAGCCACAGTGCCCATTGGGAAAAGTTGATCGATATT
>JBMOHG010000084.1:0-10145 GCA_049317965.1 Paludibacter sp. | reverse complement strand
TGAAGTGGTTGAAATTTACAAACTTATGGATGGATAGCTGCAAAATGGGTTAAATATTGAAAACGAAGAAACCCAACCAAAAAATGATATTGTTTTGAAAGTTTCAAAAAACAGGGTGAAAGTAGTTGAGATTAATGGGGAAAAGGTAGAGCCAAAAATCAAAGCTCCCAAAAGCAAAACAGAGGCGTTTTTTACACCTCCTGACATTGTTGCGGTACGAAACTACTTCATTGCGAAAAAAAGCGTGGAAAACGAAGCAGAGAAATTCTACAACTATTTCCAAAGTAATGGGTGGAAAGTGGGCGGCAAAGCGCCCATGAAAGACTGGCAAGCGGCGGCCAGCAATTGGATATTGAATATTCCGCAGTTTGCACCACAGCCTAAAACTTGCGTACAAAAGCAACCGACACCAGGGATTCTAAATGTTACGATAGGGAAAAACTATTCTGAACCGCTTTAAAATATGAACAACAACCTGTCTATAATTCAGTCCAGAGGAAAGGAAATTTACGGTGAACACTTTTGTGTTTTTCCCGAAGATCATGAGGTGCTTCAGAAATTGCTAACATGGTTTTTGCAAGATGAACAAGGGGCTAAACATTACAATATCAGTCTCCACAAAGGCATATTGTTGACTGGTCCTATTGGATGCGGTAAAACCAGCCTTATGTCGCTAATGCGTTTGCTTGTGCCACAATCGCATCGCTTCGGAATCAAATCATGTCGGGAGATTACTTTTGATTTTATCAAAGATGGTTATGAGATTATTCAACGCTATGGAAGTCAGGCTTATATCAACACTTCATCTCAACCGCAACCACACACTCATTGCTTTGATGATCTCGGAGCTGAGAGTACTTTTAAATACTACGGCAATCAGTGCAATGTTATGGGCGAAATTCTGCTTTCCCGGTATGATCACTTTATCAGCAATCACATGCTCACCCATGCCACCACTAACCTTTCTGCTTCAGAACTGGAAGACTACTACGGCAATAGAGTACGTTCCCGGATGCGTGAAATGTTTAACCTGATTGCTTTTGATGGTGGTGCTAAGGATAAGAGGAGGTGAGGGCTGTAGTTCAAATAATCAACCTATAATATATTAATAATATACGAAATAAATTCAAATTCAACCAAATTTGAATTTGAAAGCAAAAAAATTCAATGATAATTTGTTGAATCAAATTATAAAATATATTTTTGTAGTTGAATTTTAATGCTCAATGTATATTATGAATATAGATAATGGGAATAAATTGAACCAATTGTTACAATATTGGCAGCCAGGAGGTCTGCTCTTTTCTGCATGGATGAATAGAAATGGGTATTCAGCTCAATTGATACAACAATATCGAAAATCTGGTTGGTTCTCGATGCTAACAAGAGGAGTAATGTACAGAACGGGTGATAAACTTTCGTCTTATGTAGCAATATCCAGTTACAATACCCAATTGAACAAAAAGTTTTATGTGGGTGCTCATTCTGCATTAGAACTATCAGGATTCAACCACTATGTTCCTATGGGAAAACCAGTATTGATGATAGGATATCCAATACAGGAAAATATACCAGATTGGTTGATAACTACCGAATTTGAAAATGAACTGAAGTTCTTCTCAACAAAAATATTTTTGAACCCACAACTTACAACCTTCAACAAGGGGAATTGTGAAGTACTTACTTCTGTACCTGAACAAGCATTTCTTGAGTGTCTGTTGTTGGCTCCGAGTCAATATGCTTATATAGATTTATTTTACATAATGGAACAACTAACGACATTGAGGGCTGAAGTTGTACAACAGTTGCTGGAAAATACTGACAATATAAAAGTAAAGAGATTATTTTTATATATGGCCGAAAAAGCCGGACATGATTGGTACTCTAGGTTAGATAAAAGTAAAATAGAATTAGGTACTGGAAAGTATAAATTAGCAGACAATGGGATTTATCTACCAGAATATATGATAACTATACCAAAAGAATTGTACAAATATGAATGAAACATACAAAAAGCAAGTGGCTCTCTTAATTCGGATTTTGCCATTGGTTTATAAAATTAATGATTTTGCAGTTCATGGAGGGACGGCTATAAATTTATTTGTAAAAAATATGCCCCGTTATTCTGTCGATGTCGATTTAACTTACCTTCCGCTTAAAAACAGAGAGGAAAGTTTACAAGATATCAACAATCATTTGATTGCATTGAAGCGGCTTATTGAAAAGGCGATTCCAGGTATTCGGGTCATTCATAAACCTGCAATATGGAAATTGTTGTGTACGCATGGTGATGCAATGGTGAAAATAGAGGTAAATGGTATTAAGCGGGGCATCATAGGTGAAGTAGATGATAGAGAGCTTTGTGATAAAGCTAAAGAGGAATTTAAAATGAGTTGTGTCGCTAGAATAGTTCCTTTCTCGTTGTTGTATGGGGGCAAAATCGCAGCGGCATTAGGTCGTCAACACCCACGTGATCTTTTTGATTATAAATATATGGAAATTGAATCATTTGCCGATGTAAAGAATGGTTTGATTTTCTATCTGTTGGGAAGCGATAAGCCACTTATTGAATCTTTGCAACCTAATTCTATAGATCAGAAACAAGCTCTCGAAAATCAATTTATGGGAATGTCAGATGTGCCATTCGATTATGCTGATTTTGAAGCTGCCCGAACAGACTTAATAGAAAAAATCAATCAAAATCTCACAAATATTGACAGGGAATTTCTGCTCTCATTCGAAACTGGAAATCCTGATTGGGAAAAATGTTGTGCCGGTAATTTGAGTAGTTTTCCTTCTATAAAATGGAAATTGAAAAATATCCAAATATTAAAGGAAAAGAATCTCTCAAAATTTAATGAGGGGATTGAAAAATTGAGAAGATATATATTTGAAGATGAAAAAAGCAAAAAGTCATACAAATAGAATTATAATTTCTTAGTTTATAAAAATAAAATTACAAGAAAATGGCTTACTACGTTATTGATGTCGAATCCGATGGACCTATTTTAGGCAAGAACTCAATGGTTTGCTTTGGAGCAGTCAGATTGGATAATGAGTTACAAACAACATTTTATGGACAAACACGTCCAATTAGTGATTATTACAATGAAGAAGCACTTGGCATCAGTGGTTTTTCCAGACAAGAACATGAATCTTTTGAAGAACCGAAAATTGTTTTTGAACAATTTTCATTATGGCTTGCAGAAACAAACACGAAAGGGAAACCTATTTTAATCTCTGATAATAACGGATATGATGCTTCATGGATTAACTGGTATTTTCATACATTTTGTGGAAGTAATCCTTTTGGATATAGTTCCAGGCGTATAGGTGATTTATGGTGTGGTTTTAAAAACGACATGCGTTTGCCTTGGAAACACCTGAGGAGCATAACTTTTACTGATAAAGACGGAAGGGAACAAAATGGCTTTCCTCATACACATAATCCATTGGAAGATGCACTGGGTAATGCTCATGCACTTCTCTATATGATTAATGAAGGGCTTAAACTAAAAATTTGAGCCCTTCACTAAGTAAGCAATAAATTAAGAAAGTTGAAAAGGTTATCCTGCCGACTTCTTAATTCCCATTTGAATTCCATCTCCAAACTTTTCTTTCAGAACTTTCATATCATCGCTCACTTTCAAATCAAGAATTTTGGCATAATGCTGTGTGGTATGTAGGTTTTTATGTCCGAGCATTTTTGATACGCTTTCAATTGGAACGCCATTTGTGAGCGTGACCGTGGTGGCAAAAGTGTGACGTGCAATGTGAAAAGTCAATTCTTTATGAATGCCGCAAAGGTCAGCTATTTCCTTTAAATAAGAATTCATCTTTTGATTACTCAGAATAGGCAATAGACGTTCCTGGTTGCCTGCCTGCGGATGGTTACGGTATTTCTCAAGTATAGCTGACGAAAAAGGCAATAAGGGAATGTTGGAACGTGTATTTGTTTTCGTTCGGTTAACGAAAATCCAACGTTCTCCATCAACGCCTAGCGTTATATTATTGCGTTTTAGCTTTTTTACATCAGCATAGGCCAAACCTGTAAAACAACTAAACAGGAATATATCTTTCACCTGATTGAGACGATCTGTAGCAAATTCTTTATTGAACATAGTTTCAATTTCATCCTGGGATAAAAATGCACGTTCAACTTCGACCATCCTACTTTTGTAATTTATAAACGGATTACGATCGAGCCAGCCGTTGGCTATACAGATACGGATAATCTTACCAAAATTTTTGATGTACTTCACCGTTGTATTTTGGCAGCAATTACATTTGGTTTTTAGATAAAACTCATAGCTTGTTATAAATTCATGATCTATCTTGCGGATATCAATATCGGAAACTTTGTATTTCCACTGTAAAAAATCGACAGTGTGTTTTAATGATGTTTCATATCGGGTATATGTTGCGGCTGCAAAGTCTTTTCCTATCAGAGCTTTTACTTCATTATTGTGATTTTGAAAAATGGCAATTAGCATGTGACTGCGTTTTTCAATGCCTAATATCTTGTTACGCATGTTTTCAGCATTGACAAAATTATCTTCACGGATTAGTTGTTGTTGATAATCATAAATCTTGGCTTTGAGCGCATCTAAGTAACTATTGGTAGCTTTAGATTCTGCACTTGTGCCTTTCATGCAACTGCCTTCAATTGACCATTTGTCAGGATGCGTAAATCGTTTTGTACTTAATTCGATACGTTCTCCGTCAATTGTTACTCGTAGATAGATGGGTATTAAACCATCGGTGTTTGTTTTTGCTCTCTTTGCATAAAAGAGAATGGAAAGTTTTGCATTCATTGTGGTAACCTTTAAAGTGTTCAAAATTACATTTTCTTTGATTTACCTGCAAGATGTTCAATGATTGAACTACTTGATTATAAATGCTTTTCGAACAAATTCGGGTACCCGAGACTTTAAAATCTTTGGGTACCCGAATGGGTCACCTAAAGATTGATTTTTATTGAATATTTTGGTTATATTCATAAATCAAAAAGCCCGTAAATCATTGATTTTGCGGGCTTTTACTACATTTTGAAATAATTTTGCGGAGAAAAAGGGATTCGAACCCCCGGTACCCTTTTGGGGCACACACGCTTTCCAAGCGTGCCTCTTAAACCACTCGAGCATCTCTCCTAATTTTTAGAGTTACAAAAGTATAAAAATAAACTGAATTAGAAACATCAAAGCATCAAACTTTTAAATAATAATAATGCATTTCTTGTTGTTTGAGCATCAATTTCTTTTACAGAACAATTATATATTTGAGAAAGTTTATTTGCAACAAGTTGAGTGTATGAACTTTCATTCCGTTTGCCACGGTGTGGAGCGGGAGTGAGGTAGGGTGAATCAGTCTCGAGGAGGATATGTTTTAAATCGATTTTTTCAATAACTGCTGCTAAACCGGAATTTTTAAAAGTAACTATTCCATTTATTCCCAACAAAAAACCACCGAAATCAAGAATTTCCTGTGCTTCTTCTAAAGTACCTGTAAAACTGTGAAATACACCTGTTAAACCAGAGTTTTTGTACGGTATTAGTGCATCCATTGTTTCGCGAAATGAGTCACGAACATGAATGATAACAGGTAATTTATATTCCAGTGCCCAGTCAATTTGTTGTTGAAAAGCAATGATTTGTTGATTCAGAAAACTTTTATCCCAATATAAATCTATCCCAATTTCACCAATGGCTACCCAATTTCTACGTTCAAGTTCTGATTTTACCAGCTCTAATTCTACTATGTAATTCTCATTTACACTTGTTGGATGCAAACCAATTGCTGCATGACAATATCCAGAATAATCGGCTTCCAATGCTAACATGCGTGGCAATGATTCGCTGTCAACATTAGGAAGAATTATATGGGAAATTCCTATTTCTTTTGCACGCTGAATAGCTTCAGTACGGTCAGCATCAAACTCTTCGGAATAAATATGTGAATGGGTATCAATCAAATCATTTACAATTATTTCAGTTACAATTTACCATTTGAAAAAACTTTTAGTCATTTGCTATAAATAGTAAATGGTAAATAAAAAATAGTCAGTTCTTTTTTATTCCCACTCAATTGTTGCCGGTGGTTTTGAGCTAATGTCGTACACCACGCGGTTTACACCTTTTACTTTGTTGATGATTTCGTTGGACATTTTTGCTAAAAAATCGTAAGGTAATTGAGCCCAATCAGCAGTCATGGCATCGGTAGAAGTTACTGCACGTAACGCAACGGCGTTTTCGTAGGTGCGCTCATCGCCCATAACCCCTACAGACTGTACTGGTAACAAAATTACACCTGCTTGCCAAACTTTATCGTACAAATTCCACTCGCGTAGACCATTAATAAAAATGTCATCTGCTTCTTGCAAAACTCGAACTTTTTCGCGCGTAATATCTCCCAAAATTCGTACAGCAAGTCCAGGTCCGGGGAATGGTTGACGTTTAATTAAATGATGCATCATGCCAAGTTCATGACCTACACGGCGCACTTCGTCTTTGAAAAGCAGTCGTAATGGCTCACAAAGTTTAAGGTTCATTTTTTCTGGAAGCCCACCTACATTGTGGTGCGATTTTATTACTGTTCCTGTAATGGACAGTGATTCAATGATATCAGGATAAATAGTGCCTTGTGCTAACCATTTTACATCCTTAATTTTATGAGCTTCTTCGTCGAACACGTCGATAAATCCACTACCAATAATTTTTCGTTTTTGTTCGGGGTCAGAAACTCCTTCCAACGCTTTGTAGAAACGTTCTTTTACATTCACACCAATTACGTTCAGTCCTAAATGTTCATAATCCTTCATCACGTTTTCGAACTCATTTTTACGCAGTAAACCGTGATCGACGAAGATACAGGTCAGATTTTTTCCAATGGCTTTGTTTAACAATACAGCAGCTACTGAAGAATCAACACCGCCCGAAAGACCAAGAACCACTTTATCGTTGCCCAATTGTTTTTTCAACTCCTCTACTGTTGATTCGACGAATGAAGCTGGTGACCAATCGCGTTTACAGTCACAAATATTCAAAAAATTCTCGAGCAATTGAGTACCATCCAACGTGTGGAAAACCTCAGGATGAAATTGAACTCCCCAGGTTTTTTCGTTTTCTACTTTGTATGCTGCCAGCTCTACATCGTCGGTACTGGCTATTTTCTTGAAGTTAGCAGGAATTACAGTAATACTATCGCCATGCGACATCCAAATTTGTGAACCCGATTGAATTCCTTTCAGCAATGCATCATTTGTGTCGATTGAGCTTATATTTGCACGACCATATTCACGCGACCCTGCCGATTCTACATTTCCACCCGAAGTGAATGCCATAAATTGGGCCCCGTAACATATACCTAAAACAGGAAATTTTCCCCGTATCTGACTCAGGTCAGTTTTAAAAGCTGTTGGGTCGTATACAGAGTATGGACTTCCCGAAAGAATTACACCTTTTATATCGTCGGTTTGTTCAGGAAACTTATTGTAAGGAAGAATTTCGCAGTATTCATTCAATTCGCGAAGACGACGACCAATTAACTGAGTTGTTTGAGACCCAAAATCAAGAATTATAATTTTTTCCATTTCGTTGCTATGTAAAAGTTGCGCAAAAGTACAAAAAATGAAAGTGTTGTACAATAGAAAAGTTTGGATTAAATGTTAATGATATAAGATTCAGAAATTTATGAGAAAACAATTATTATTGTAAATAATTGACTCGTGAACTATATTCAAAAATTATTTGAACCAGAAATCTATATTCTCAAAAATAGTAATTATTCAAGTTGAAATATGATTAAATTTTTCTTGCCTTGATTCCCGTTTTGTCGTTTTTGCATTTTTATATGCTAAACACAAACATATAAAATTCAATCAAATACTTTTTTTTATGTTGCTTTAATAAAGATATACCAGATTATATATTTGTATATCAATACTATAAGTGTATGTTGGGTACTCCAAAAAGAATTTTTACAACACATAGTAATTATTACAATGCATTTTTTGGATTTCCCTTAAAAATGCAGTTTTATTCAGAAAAATCAAATTATACGATATTTGAAAAGTTAACGTAAGTTATATTTCAATCCACAATGAGTTAAAGTAACTAAATATTTTGTTGCGGTTTTGAGCAAATATCCTTTTTCGAAATTTTTCCTGCCAATAAAAACTATAATTCATAACAAATAAAAGTACTAACTGATTATAGAATATGTCATATTGATTACTACATGCCCAATATAATAGTTTCTTAATTTTATTCACTTCTAATGATTAAATGTCGCATAAACAGTCATTTATAGAATAATTGAAGTTTTGAGGTTTTCGGTTCATTTTATGCTAAGATATACATAAAATGTCCTAAGTTTTTTGCTATAGTATTTATTACTACAGCATTTGAATATATGCTACAATCTATTGTATATCAATTGTATAGTAAATGTGTATTATGTTTGCATCGTAATCATTCAAGCAAATTTACTCAAAAAAAGAAGCTGATTTTTACAAGAAAAACAAACAAACAATTAATATATTAATTATTCACATTCAAAATTTCAGCATTATGAAAACTTCAATTTTTACCACGCTCAACGTAATTTTTGCAATGTTTCTTTTTACGCCTCATGTTTATGCTCAAGTAGCAGATGCTCCTTCAACCAACACCGTTCAGAAAGCTGCCGCTGCCGAAATGGTAATTTCTATTATTGATGTACAAGGTACACGTTTTAACGACAGAATGTGGATTTTTTCTGTTCCGGAATGTACACCCTATTTTGATAATGGATGGGATGGTTATAAAATGTTAGGTTCTATGTATAACCCACAACTTTTTGCTATGGGCGAAGATGGTAATTATCAGGTTTACTCAGTGAACGATTTGACCAATTCGTATCTTGGATTTCGTGCCGGAGAAGATTCAGTTTATACGCTCACGTTTAATCATGAATATATCGAAACCCGTTACCAACATTTGTATTTGGTGGATTTAGTTGAAAACAAAACAGTTGATGTGTTTGCTGCTGGTTCAAAATACACATTTTCAGCACCACGAACTGCCGAACCTGTAAAACGCTTTCAATTAATCACCAGCTTACCGGGTGTTCCTCAAGTTGTGGTTGTTCCTACTCCTGAAGTACCTGTAGTTGTACCCGAAGTACCAGTAGTTGTAGTTCCTGAAATTCCGGTAGTAGTTGTTCCTGTAGTTCCTGTAGATACAGTTGTAGTTGTTCCGGTAGTTGTATCAGATCCAGTTGTAGTTGTTGTTCCTGATATTAAAAACAAAAAAGACAAAAATGAAGGAAAAGATAATAAAGATGGTAAGGATAAAAAAGATAACAAAGAACCAAAAGAAAAGGTTAAAAAGGTAAAAGTATATAATTCAAATAAAACCATCATAATTGAAAATGATGATTCAGAAAAAGGTGAAATTACTTTATACCATGCTCAAACAGGTCGTGCAGTAAAAAACCTCAAATTTAAAAGTCATGGAACTACTTCAGTTTCAGTGGATGTACCAAAAGGCATATATGTTGCAAAAGGTTCAACCAAAAACGAAGTGATAACCCAGGAATTGATTATCAGATAATGTGTTGAATTAGTTGACGCTTACAGTCAAAATTAAATGAAAAACCGCTGTCGTTGTTTTAAACAATGGCAGCGGTTTTTTTATCTACAATATTACTTTTTCATTTTAGCAATAAAGAGCTATCTCCGTAACTCAAAAATCTAAAATCATTACTTAAAGCATAATCATAAATAGATTTCCAATTCCCATCAACAAATGCCGAAACCAGCAACAACAAAGTGCTTTTAGGTTGATGAAAATTGGTAATAATGCCATTAACCACTTTAAACTTATAACCGGGTTTTATTAATATTTGCGTTTCTGCATGAAGCGTATCTAGCTGATTAGCATCTAAATAATCCAGAATATTTTGCAAGGCATCATAAGTTGAAAGTTCGCTATTACTTTCATAAGGTAGCCATTGAGAAATATGAATTGTTTTTAAGTCGTCCTTTGAAGGATTTAGAGGGATTCCAATATAATAAAGACTTTCCAACGTCCGCACCGATGTTGTTCCTACTGCAATGATATTTCCCAGATTTTTTTGGATATTTATAATTGTGCTGCGGTGAACCG
>JBMOHG010000083.1:0-10231 GCA_049317965.1 Paludibacter sp. | reverse complement strand
AAAAAAGAATTTGAAATAGATTCATTATTGTTGAAAATGCTTTATATTTGTACTTGAAATCTCGTGAATGTAAATGTGAAGCATTTACACAATACACCAATTTGATTTATTGAATTATTATATAAATACTTAGCTGTAAATATTATGACAACTATAGAATTAAAATCAAACTTCCACAATTTAATTGATACAATTAACGACGTGGGAATACTTTCAAAATTTTACGATTTATTGTCAAACGTAAAAGAATCGAAAGATGGTTTGTTGTGGAACAGATTGTCTATTGAAGAACAAAATGAATTGATGCAAATTGAAAAGGACAGTCAACAACTTTCAAATCTTATTTCGGGTGCCGATATGATTAATAAACATAAAAAATGGCTTTAGAAATTTTTTGGTCAAAGCAAGCCGATAAACGATTTGACTTTATTCTGAATTATTTAGAAGAAAAGTGGGGTGAGCATACAACTTCATTATTTGTAAAAAAAGTATATGATATTATTGGTATTATTGCCATTTTCCCCGAAATATGTACTGTTGAACAAATTAATTCAAATATTCGTGGTTTGGTTGTAATAAAGCAAATAAGTATTTTCTATCAAATTAGAGATAATAAAATTATCATATTAAATTTTTATGATAATAGACAACTACCTAAGGTTAAGAAGTTTTAAACTTAAAAAGATTTCATGCATTAATATTTTCAAATACAAGAAAGGGCTTTTGGCACACAGCCAAAAGCCCTTTCTTTAAACTTTTATCTCATAAGAATCGGTTTACAAGGCACGTTACACCTTTATCTCAGCTTATTATAGTTCTGTTCGGGATGAATTAATGAGCGAAATAAAATCGTACACTTTCTAGTCGATTTAATAATGCATTTTAATCTTTCGATTTCAATAACCCCATTTCAAATAAATTGCTCCCCAGGTAAATCCGGCTCCAAAAGCTGTAAGAATTATATTATCACCTTTTTTGAATTTATTTTCCCATTCCCAAATACAAAGTGGTATGGTAGCGGCAGAGGTATTTCCATATCTTTCGATGTTAATAGTCACTTTTGAGTAATCAACACCTGTACGTTGCACTACAGCATCAATGATACGTAAATTTGCCTGATGAGGAATCAACCATGCAACATCTTCATTTGTCAATTGGTTTTTTTCCATTAGATTTGCTGAAACTTCTGACATGTTGGTAACAGCATATTTATAAACATTTGTTCCCTCTTGATATGTGTAATGTTCACGATTACTTAAGGTTTCGAAAGTTGTAGGATTAGCCGAACCTCCGGCTTTTACATGTAAATGCTTATATCCAACACCATCTGTGAAAATCATAGAATCAATCACACCAAAATTTTCAGTTGTAGGTTCAACCAATACAACTGCTGCACCATCACCAAATAAAGGAGCAGTAGTACGATCGGTATAATCAGTAATTGCTGACATTTTTTCGGCACCAATTACTAGTACTTTCTTATAACGACCTGATTCAATAAAACCAGTAGCAGTGCTTAGTGCAACAATAAATCCAGAGCAAGCAGCTTGTAAATCGAATGCTAAAGCGTTTTTAATACCAACTCTTTCTGCTGCCATTGAGGCGCAGGAAGGATAAATATGATCAGGAGTGGTGGTTCCACAAATTACCAGGTCAATTTCCTCAGGTTTTGTGCCAGTTTTGGAAAATAAATCTTCAATTGCTTTGGCAGCCATGAATGAAGTACCCAGATTTTCTCCTTTCAAAATACGACGTTCTTTAATACCTACGCGGGTGGTAATCCACTCGTCGTTTGTATCCATCATGGTACTAAGTTCTTCGTTATTAAGAATGTATTCAGGAACATATCCTCCAACACCTGTAATAACAGCTTGAATTTTAGACATAAAAATAATATTAATTGCTTAAAAAATTAAGCCCGAAGCTTTTGTGCTTAGGGCTCAACAGTTTCTGTATAATTTGATTGAATAAAAAATAATTACCAGATTAAGCGGTAGCCATTTTTTCTATTGCCAATTTGCCTCTGTAATAGCCACATTCTCCACATACGGTGTGATAGATATGCGCTGCACCGCAATTTGAGCAGATAGCCAATGTAGGGGCTTCAGCTTTGTAATGCGTTCTTCTTTTTCTTGCTCTTTGTTTCGAGATTTTTCTCTTAGGATGTGCCATCTTAGTTGTTTATTTAATTGTTTTCTGTTATATTTTGCAAACCGTCCCATCTCGGGTCTGTTTGTGTATCGTTTAATGAAAAATCATCATCGTCATCAAATTCCAATGCGGTAGTATCATCATCGTCCAGATCATCTTTTTGACGAATAATATGCTTTTTAAGCTTGCCAACCATTGTTTTATTACATTCTCCGGTTGCATGAACATGCTTCATTGGTATATTTAATACGATAAATTCGTATAAAAACCATGCAATATTTATACCTCCGTCCGATTCCGGAACAATTACAATTTCATCTTCTTCCGAAAATTGTTCGCCAAATTTAACCAGAAGTTTTTCTTTGTAATGAATGGGTTGCTCCATATTATCTAAACATCTGTCACATGGTATATTTACAGAACCATCAATTTCAAATTTTAGTTCGTATGTTGCAGTTTTTTTCTGAACACTCACTTTTGCTTTGACATTGCCGGTTTGTATTTCAGGACTATCAATTTTTTTGAAAAATGCGTTGTCCAAGTCAAACTCAAGCACACGCGTTTCAGTTACTATATCCTTTAATACTATGTTGTATAGTTCGAATTTTGACATTATTTACATGACTTTTAAAACCGCGCAAAGGTACGAAAATATGTTCTATTACAAAATAGTTTCTTTTTAATTTTATCTAAATTAAAAGTATTATCTAATTAATATATTTATAATCAATATAATAATAGATTTATACAAATAAAAAATCCACTTATTTTTTACTTTTTTCATTTAGAATTTACTTTCAATTCAATCCTAAATACCGTTCCTAAGTTTAAATCAGATTGTTTTACATATATTTTACCACCATGATATTCTTCAATTATGCGTTTTGCAAGTGAAAGCCCTAATCCCCAACCTCTTTTTTTAGTAGTAAATCCAGGAGTGAAAACAACTTTAAATTTGCGTCTATCCATGCCTTTTCCAGTATCTTTTACATCTATAAATACATCATCACTTTTATGCTGAACTTTAATATCTATTCGACCAATTCCATCCATTGCATCTATGGCATTTTTGCATAAATTTTCAATTACCCATTCGAATAATGGAACATTCAGTTTGATAAAAATTGGTGTTTTTTCGGGGAAATGGCATTGAATAGATACTTTCTGCGAAGACCGATTGGTCATATATTGAACAGCATTATGCAAGGTTTCGTTCAGGCTAACAAGTTGTAAATCTGGTTTTGAACCTATTTTTGAAAAACGCTCTGCAATAATTCGGAGACGATTTACGTCTTTTTCCATCTCACCAATTAATTTATCCTCTTCGTGCCTCATTTTGAGCAAATCGACCCATGCAAGCAATGATGATATTGGCGTGCCCAACTGATGTGCAGTTTCTTTTGAAAGCCCAACCCAAACTTGATTTTGTTCTGCTTTTTTTGTGCCTGAAAATGCAAAAAATGCAACCAATAGAAAAACTATAATCACACCTAGTTGAATGTATGGAAAATAATATAACTGTTTAAGAAACAATGAATCATCATAATAAAGATATTGAACCGTATTATCAAGTTTCAATTCAATTGCAGGCCTTTTTGTTTTCAGACGTGCTACTTCTTTTTTATAAAATTCATGAATATTGGTTTTAGGTTCAGTAATATTTCTCGAAAAAAGCATACTGTCTTTAGCATCTGCTATTATCATTGGAATACTGGTACTGCCCTCTATTATTGTGGATATGAAGTATATATCAGTCGATTCATCTGCTAAAAGTAGTTGATGAGTGGCTTCAGCCCATATAACCACTTTTTTTTGTTCTTCTGCTGCCAGAGATTTTGCTAAACGATTAGTAAAAAGTGTGGAAACCAACACAATTCCAATAGCAATTACTATAAATACTAATTTTAGTCGCTGAGATAATTCGTATAGTTTATTGATATGAAGCATAGTATGTATTTTACTTACAAAATAAGTTTAATGAAATCTAAAACATTTAGTAAATACAAAAATCAGTGAGATTTTTTTTGAAACGCCAAATATAGTAAAAAAGTATGAATTGACAGTTCAATTTCACATCTGCATAAAATTTATCGTATCTTTGCAAAAAATAATTTATAAAGATATTGATGATTTATGAATGTATTTTATTTAACTTCTCAAACATAAAACTTCAAATGCATAAATCAGGTTTTGTAAATATTGTAGGTAATCCCAATGTAGGTAAATCTACGTTGATGAACGCTTTAGTGGGTGAACGAATTTCAATTATTACTTCAAAAGCTCAAACTACTCGTCATAGGATTCTCGGAATTGTGAATGGAGAAGATTTTCAGATTGTATATTCTGATACTCCGGGAGTTTTAAAGCCAAATTATCGGTTACAAGAATCAATGCTGAATTTTTCGCGTTCAGCTTTAACTGATGCTGATGTGTTATTGTATGTAACTGATGTATTTGATGAGTATGATAAAAATGAAGACTTTGTTGAAAAAGTAAAACTTAATCCGGCGCCTTTATTGCTAATTATCAATAAAATAGATTTAATTAATCAGGAGAAATTAGAAATATTGGTTGAAAAATGGAAAGGATTATTGCCACGTGCCGAAATTTATCCGGTTTCGGCATTAGAAAAGTTCAATATTGATACATTATTCAGCAGAATTAAAGATTTATTACCAGAATCGCCTGCATTTTTCGATAAAGATCAGTTAACCGATAAACCTGCCCGTTTTTTTGTTACAGAGATTATCCGTGAGAAAATATTGATGAATTACGAAAAGGAAATTCCATATTCTGTTGAAGTAGAAGTAGAGCAATTTCAGGAAGATGAGAGGCTAATCCGAATCAATGCTGTAATTTATGCCGAACGTGATTCTCAAAAAGGCATTTTAATTGGTCATGGTGGAAAATCACTTAAAAAAGTAGGTACAGAAGCACGAAAAGACATGGAAGTGTTTTTTGATAAAAAAGTGTTTTTGGAATTATTTGTAAAAGTTGAGAAAGACTGGAGAAATAAAGATATTAAGCTTAAAAGTTTTGGTTATAATTTGGATTAATAACTTATTTTGTTTCTGAAGCAACTAATTTATACCTTCAATATACTAGATTTCAAACGGTTAATTAAATTTCATATACCACCATATCTTCGCCCAAAACTGTATTTTCAAATACATCTTTTGCTTCATTCAACAAATCATTTTGATGGATATATCGTGCAGAATAATGTCCGATAATAAGCTTTTTTACATTGGCTTTCAATGCAATCTGAGCCGCTTCACGAGCGGTACTGTGCTGGGTTTGTTTGGCTCTAACCGATTCGTCTTCCATAAATGTTGCCTCATGAAACAGACAATCAACACCTTCAATTATCGGAATCATTTTTTCGTAATAAGCTGTATCTGAGCAATACGCATATCTTTTTGGTAATTCAGGTGCAGTGGTTAAAACATGATTAGAAATTACTTCACCTGATTCTGTAATAAAATCTTCTCCTTGTTTTATTTTCGGAATTCGCCAGGTTGGAATTTGGTAGAAATCAATCATTTCCCTGATAATATGCCTGTCTCTGGGCTTTTCTTCAAATAAAAAACCACAACATGGAACACGATGTTTCATAGGTATCGAAAATACTTGAATTGAGCGGTCTTCAAAAATTAATTCGTGTTTTCGTGGATTAATGTTGTGAAATATTATATTAAAAGATAAATCAGCGCAAAAATACATCAATTGCATTTCCATTATTTTTTCCAAATCGGCATGAGCATGAATGTGAAGATCAGCAGTTCGATTTAGCATTCCAAAACTCGAAATCAAACCAATAAGACCAAAACAATGGTCTCCATGCAGGTGAGAAATAAAAATATGACCAAGCCGATTCGTCTTAATTCCCATTTGCCGCATACGTATTTGAGTGCCCTCACCACAATCAATCATAAATTGTTTGTCGCGAATTTCAATTATTTGTGAAGTAGGAAAATTTTTTCGGGTGGGCAATGCCGATCCACACCCTAAAATTGTGAGAGTTGCTTTTTGCATATATTTTTCTCAGAACTGGCAAAAGCCAATAAATACTTTTCTCAAAACCTAAGCCTTTTGAAATTCTTTTCTTAACAAGCTATAAACATTTAAATCAACAAATCCATGTGAATGAAGTTCACCATCACGTTCAATTCCTTCGGAAGTGAAACCAAGCCGCTCAGCAATTCGCTGACTTTTAAAGTTTTGAGTTGCTGCTTTAAGTTGAATTCTATTTAATCCCATTTCGGAAAAAGCGTGCGTAATTAGTGCTTTGCACGATTGGGTAATAATTCCTTTATGTTGATATGATTCCGATAACCAATAGCCAATTTCAGTTTTTTTATTCCCTAGATCTACGTCTTTAAGGCCTACTAATCCCACTAACTTGTTGTGGTACAATACTGTAAAAATTAAATCGTTTGAAGTTTCGCCGGTTACATTTTCAACATAACTTTTAGTATAACTAACATCAGAAGTATCATCTACAAAGGGCAACCATTCTCGAAAATATTCGCGTCCAGAATTAATGATATTGAAAATTTCTTCAGCATCTGCTATCTCAATTTCCTTGAGATGGATATTCAAATCAACTTGCAATTCTTTCATTTTGTTATTTTTAAACATTAGAACCTAATACCATTCCGGTTATCATTGGAATTAACCATATAATCCAAACTATGATGCTGAATTTGTGGAATTTTATGATCATCGATTCGTCCTTTCGATATACAACGATTGTTGCCCAGATAGCATGAAATAACATTAATAAAATAGCCAAAAGTCCTGTCAAACCATGAAAATTAAACTGGATAATTGATCCGGCAATTATTCCCATAGCACCTGTACCTATAGTATCGCACACAAAACCAAGCCAGAAAACCACTGTGTGCCATGTTTTTAGTCGTTTGCTGATTTTCTCCGACCAAACACCAACCGTATAAAAAATACAAGCTGAAAAAATAAATAAAATTGCAATGAATAGCATAATAGTTTTATTTTGAATTATGAAAATTAAAGTTAACCATTTTATAAATAATTATTTATATCTTATTTACGGTATATTAATTTTGGCTATTTTATAATACAAAAATGTTTGGAATAAACTTAATTTGAATTTATTTTATTTGTGAAGTCTCTTAAATTATTTCAAAAAAACTTGTTTTATTATACAAATGTAGTAATAATTTTCACATTCTCATTTTTTCAACAAACAATTTTCTTGAATGTAAAAGATTTTTTTTGCTCATTAACCCTTTTTGAAAATCACTAAATCTCAAAAAGTTAATTTTGTCTGAAAGTCAATAATAAAATCTTCAGTTTTTTGAGTTTATACTTACAATAGTTTAAAAATACACCTCAAAAAATTGAACTTTCTCTCCTTAGAATCATTATAAATAAGTATCTTTGTCGTCGAAATAAAAAATGAAATAAAATTGAAATTATCTGAACTCAAAACTGGTGAAAAGGCGTCCATAGTAAAAGTAATGGGACATGGTGGTTTTCGCAAACGCATTGTAGAAATGGGTTTTGTGAAAGGAAAAGTAGTACGTGCAGTTTTGAATGCACCACTTAACGACCCGATAAAATATCAGGTAATGGGCTACGAAGTTTCTTTGAGAAGGAGCGAAGCCGCACTTATTGAGGTTGTTAGTGAAATAGAAGCATTACAAAAAAAGATAGATGTCGAAAATCGTTCAAATTTAATTGACGAAGAAGAGGTTAGACGAATGGCATTAAATCAACGCAAGCATATTTGTGTTGCATTGGTCGGAAATCCTAACTGTGGAAAAACAACATTATTTAATTTTGCTTCGGGTAGTCATGAACATGTTGGCAATTATAGTGGAGTTACTGTTGATGCAAAGGAAGGACAATTTGAATTTCAGGGATATACTTTTACATTAGTTGACTTGCCCGGAACGTACTCGTTATCTGCTTATTCGCCCGAAGAGAAATATGTTAGAGGTTATATCACAGAAAAAATGCCCGATGTAATCTTAAATGTATTGGACAGCACAAATTTGGAGCGAAATTTATATCTTACTACCCAATTGATAGATATGAATGTACGTACGGTTGTTGCATTAAATATGTATGATGAATTCGAAAAGAGTGGTGATGAACTGGATTATAAAACGTTGGGTAAATTGCTAGGAATTCCTTTTGTTCCTACTGTTGCCAAAAAGAAAATTGGTATCGATGACTTGTTTCGTACGATAATAAAATTATATGAAGGAAGTGATGTGGTAGATGCTGATGGTGTATTAATTTCTTATATTAAAGATGATGAATTGGTTGATAATTACCATCATAATATTGAAATACATCACCAACATGACAGAAAACATTCAGCATCAGATTTCGTTGGTGTTCACAAAGTTCACGAAACTGCACGGCATATTCATATTAATCATGGTGTTGAAATTGAAAGAAGTATACAAAAACTAAAAAAGCCAATCGCCGAAAATATTTCTTTACGCGATATTTACTCAACACGTTTTTTGGCTATAAAACTTCTTGAGAATGACAAAGAAATTGAAGAGGTAATAAAGAAATTACCAAATGTAGACGAAATCATTGCTTTGCGGAATTCTGAATCAAAACGGATAAAAACTGAACTGAAAGAGGATACCGAATCAGCCATTACGGATGCAAAATATGGATTTATTGCAGGTGCGCTCAAAGAAACTTTACATGACGGAAAACAAAAGCAGAAGCACAAAAATACATCTCGAATTGATGCCTTAGTGACCAACAAATATTTGGGTTATCCGATTTTTATGTTGTTCATTTACATTATGTTTCAGTCCACTTTTTCGCTCGGAAAATATCCAATGGACTGGATTAATGCTGGAGTTGGTTTGTTGAGTAGTTATGTACAAGGTGTAATGCCCGAAGGTTCGTTACGTGATTTAATGGTACAAGGAATTATAGGTGGAGTAGGAGGTGTGATTGTATTTCTGCCCAATATTTTGATACTCTATTTCTTTATATCGCTAATGGAAGATACAGGCTACATGGCTCGTGCAGCATTTATTATGGATAAAGTAATGCATAAAATGGGACTTCATGGCAAATCGTTTATACCACTTATTATGGGCTTTGGTTGTAATGTACCTGCCATTTTGGCCACTCGAACTATCGAGAATCGTAATAGCCGCATGATTACCATTTTGATAAATCCGCTTATGTCGTGCAGTGCTCGTATACCAGTATATTTATTGTTGGCTGGTTCATTTTTTCCTAATTATGCTGGCTTGGTTCTATTTGGAATTTATGCTACCGGTATTACTTTGGCTGTTATTTTGGCTCGCCTTTTCAAACGGTTTTTATTCAATAAAGATGAAACACCATTTGTAATGGAATTACCACCTTATCGTTTTCCTACACTTAAATCAATGGCAAGTCATACTTGGGAAAAAGGCGAACAATATATAAAAAAAATGGGAACTGTGATTTTGATAGGCTCCATAGTTATTTGGTTTTTAGGATATTACCCACGACCTGAAAACATTCTAAAGCTTAATGAAACTGAGCAAATGGCACAACAGGAAAATTCCTATATTGGACGAATTGGACATTTTGTTCAGCCTGTTCTTGCACCGCTTGGTTTCGATTGGAAAATTAGTGTAGCATTGCTTTCGGGGGTTGCTGCCAAAGAAATTGTAGTAAGTACCCTCAGTGTGTTATATATGGGCAATCCTGATGGTGATGCGGTATCATTGTCAAAACGCTTACAGTCAGAGATTAAACCAAATGGAGAACCATCATTTACACCTGTTATATCATTGGGATTAATGCTTTTTGTGCTAATATACTTTCCGTGTTTAGCCACAATTGTAGCTATAAAAAACGAAACGAAAAGTTGGGGCTGGGCATTGTTTGCTGCCGGATATAGTTTGGTTTTGGCTTGGTTAATGGCTTTTGCGGTATTTCAGATATTTGGTTGATTATAATAGACTTATTTTATGCAAGATATAATTGTTATACTAATTGGATTTATAGTTTTCGGGTCAGTTGCTTTGAGAATGTATAAAATATTGACTCGTAAGCCAAAACCAAA
>JBMOHG010000082.1:0-10251 GCA_049317965.1 Paludibacter sp. | reverse complement strand
CGTACTAAAAAGCACTTTACTTTGGACGAATTAGGTCGCCGTATTGCGCTTGGTGATTTCAAAGAGCTGAATATAATTGTGAAAGGTGATGTGGATGGTTCGGTGGAAGCTTTGTCAGATTCGTTACAAAAACTTTCTACCGAGAATATTCAGGTAAATGTGATTCACAAAGCTGTTGGTGCTATTTCTGATTCTGATATTTTACTTGCTGCAGCATCCAATGCTATTATCTGTGGTTTCCAGGTACGTCCAACTTCTTCGGCACGAAAAATTGCAGAAAAAGAAGAAATCGACATACGTTTGTACTCTATTATTTACGATGCGATTGAAGAAATCAAATCAGCTATGGAAGGTATGCTTTCACCCGAAATTAAGGAAGAAATCACCGCTACTGTCGAAATTCGTGAAGTATTTAAAATCACTAAAGTGGGTACAGTTGCCGGTTGTTTGGTACGCGAAGGAAAGATTAAACGCGGTAACAAAATCCGTATTATCCGCGATGGTATTGTGGTATTTACAGGTGAATTAGAATCACTTAAACGTTTCAAAGAAGATGTAAAAGAAGTGGGTACAAACTATGAATGTGGTTTGAACATAAAGAATTACAACGATATACGCGAAGGTGATATGATTGAAAGTTTCGAAGAAACTGAAGTTAGAAAGACTTTGTAAGATTTTTTTATAACAACATGAAATGCCGTATTTTTCAGTAAAATACGGCATTTCTTTGTTGTAAATATGGTTGAATAATATTTCAATACTGAACAATTATAACTAGATTTTAGGATTCACTCCGAGTTTATCCAAGTTGTGTCAAATTTACATTTTAAGTTATTATTTCATCTTAAAACCACTAATATTCAGCTTTCAATACTCAATTTTCAAAAATTGTCGATAACTTCTTATCATTTTTTTTAGCTGCTTTGAAAATAATCTGTATCTTTATCAACGAAATTTTAGTCTATCATCCCGCTCTGTAATAATCGGGAATACAAATACTTACTCATGAATTCCTTTGTCCATCTTCACGTTCACTCCCATTATTCGGTTCTCGATGGTATGTCATCCATTCATGGTTTGGTTGACAAAGCCGCCAAAAACGGGATGAATGCCGTAGCACTTACCGATCACGGTTGTATGTTTGGAATAAAGGAATTTTTCAATTATACCAAAAAGAAAAATAGCAAAGTTAAAGAACAGATTGCCGAACTGAATGAAAAATTGAATGTTGAGGGAGTTTCGGAGGATGAGAAAACGGAAATATTGGCCAAAATTGAAAAGTCAAAACAAAAATTATTTAAGCCCATTATCGGTTGCGAAACTTATGTGGCACGACGTGGGCGGTTGAGTAAAGATGGTCAGGAAGACCGCAGTGGATATCATTTGGTGTTATTGGCCAAAAACAAAATCGGGTACCAGAATCTTTGCAAATTGGTTTCACTGGGCTATATCGAAGGAATGTATTATCGTCCACGTATCGATCACGAAATTCTTGAAAAATACAGCGAAGGTTTAATCGCTTCATCGGCTTGCTTGGGTGGCGAAATTCATAAAAAAGTAGAAAGCGGTAATCTCGAAGAAGCCGAAAAATCAGTGTTATGGTACAAACGTGTTTTTGGTGACGACTATTATATTGAACTCCAACGTCACAAAACCGACAAACCCAATGCCGATTATTCCTGCTACGAAAAGCAAAATATCCAAAACCTGGAATTAATAAAACTTGCTAGGAAAACCAATACCAAATTACTGGTTACCAACGATGTTCACTTCGTGGAAGAGGAACATGGCGAAGCGCACGAACGGTTGATTTGCCTCAGTACAGGCAAAGAACTCGACGACCCCAACCGGATGCGATATACCAAGCAAGAATGGTTGAAAACGCCCGAACAAATGTGGCAAATCTTCGCCGATATACCCGAAGCGCTGGAAAATTCGGTTGAAATTGCAGAAAAAGTAGAATTCTACGATATTGATTCGGATGCTTTAATGCCCGTTTTCCCCATTCCTAAGGATTTTGCAACAGAGGAAAATTACAGAGCTACTTTTAATGAGGAAATGTTGCGCTCAGAATTTGGCGATGGCTTTGATCGATTGGGTGGTTACGAAAAAGCGGTGCGTGTAAAACTCGAATCGGATTATTTGCGTAAACTTACGCTCGAAGGTGCCAAACATCGATATGGCGAAAATATGGATGCTGAAACATCTGAACGTATTGACTTTGAATTGGAAGTAATGAAAAGCATGGGTTTTCCCGGCTATTTCCTTATCGTCCAGGATTTTATTGCAGCCGCCCGAACAATGGGTGTGGCAGTAGGACCGGGTCGTGGTTCGGCGGCAGGATCGGTGGTGGCGTATTGTTTACGAATTACTGATATCGATCCTTTAAAGTATGATTTGCTGTTCGAGCGTTTTTTAAATCCCGACCGTATTTCGATGCCCGATATTGATATCGACTTTGACGATGATGGGCGCGGACAAGTATTGCGTTGGGTAACAGACAAATATGGCAAAGAGCGTGTGGCGCATATTATCACTTATGGAACAATGGCCACCAAATCGTCGATAAAAGACGTGGCGCGAGTTCAGCGTTTACCACTTGCCGAGGCAGATCGATTGACCAAACTTATTCCAGATAAATTTCCCGAAGGAGCTGATGGAAAAGCACCTAAAGTTACGATAGCCAACTGTTTAAAATACGTTCACGAACTTCAATCGGCACGAAATTCTTCGGATATAAATCTTTCCAACACACTGCGTTACGCCGAAATGCTCGAAGGAACAGTTCGTCAGGTGGGTGTGCACGCTTGTGGGGTAATTATTGGCTCCGACGATTTGACCAATTTAGTTCCACTAAGTACGGCTATCGACAAAGAAACCAACGAGGAAATGTTGGTAACTCAGTACGAAGGTTCAGTAATTGAGGAAATTGGTTTGATTAAAATGGACTTTTTGGGACTAAAAACCCTTTCAATTATCAAAGAAGCTTTGTCGAATATTAAAAAATCGAGAGGAATTGACCTTGATATAGATGCAATTCCAATTGATGACAAGAAAACCTACGAAATGTTTAGTAAAGGCTTGACAGTGGGTACTTTCCAGTTTGAGTCTGCCGGAATGCAAAAACATTTGATTAACCTTCAACCTACTCAGTTTGAAGATTTAATTGCTATGAATGCGCTGTATCGACCGGGCCCAATGCAATATATTCCTCAATTTATCAATCGTAAACACGGACGTGAAAAAATCGAATATCCATTTCCGATAATGGAAAAACGATTGAAAGAAACCTACGGTATTACAGTTTATCAGGAACAGGTCATGCTTCTGAGCCGCGATTTGGCTGGTTTTACACGTGGTCAGTCCGACGAATTGCGTAAAGCGATGGGCAAAAAACTCATCGACAAAATGGAAGCCCTGAAAATAAAATTCATGGAGGGGTGCCAGAAAAATGGCTTTGGACCGAATGAAATATTGGAACAAATCTGGAGTGACTGGGCTGAATTTGCGAAATATGCTTTCAATAAATCTCATGCCACATGTTATTCGTGGATTGCATATCAAACTGCCTATCTTAAAGCGAATTATCCGGCAGAATTTATGGCTGCCAACTTAACGCGCAACAAAGATGACATTACCGAGGTGGGGAAATTCATGGACGAATGTAAAAATCTGGGCATGAATGTTTTAGGACCCGATGTAAACGAAAGTGATTTGACATTTACGGTTACCAAATCGGGCAATATTCGTTTCGGATTGGGTGGTGTTAAAGGTGTTGGTGAAGGAGCAGTGATTGCGATTGCCGATGAACGCAAAACAAATGGGAAATATAAGAACATGTTCGATTTTATTGAGCGGGTTAATCTCACTTCGTGCAATAAGCGAGCCGTGGAAAGTCTGGCGCTGTCGGGTGCATTCGACGAATTTACCGACGTACGACGTGAGCAATTATTCACCGAAAACAGTAAAGGTGAGCAAGTGCTGGAAACCATTTTGCGATACGGCAATAAGTACCAAACCGATGCTGCTATGAGCCGAAATTCCCTTTTTGGGGGTTCCGATGCCATTGAAATTACCAAACCTGAAATTCCTTATGCTGCTGAATGGTCGCCTTTAGAGAAACTCAATAAAGAAAGGGATCTGATTGGTATGTATCTGTCGGCGCATCCATTGGATGAATTTGAATTTGAAATAAATCATATTTGCAATTGTACAACGGTTGATTTAAAGGATTTTCATTCGTTGCAAGGTAAAGCACTTAAAATTGGTGGGATGGTTACAAATTTTCGACATGGTACTTCAAAAGCTGGAAATGCTTACGGAATTCTGACCATAGAAGATTACGTAGGCGCGTTTGAGTTTGCTTTGTTTGGCAAAAATTATATCGAATTTGGCAAATACATGATTAAAGATTTGTATCTGTTAATTCATGCGGTAATTCAGGAGAAAGGCTCTGATTTTAAATATAATAAACCAAGTACTGATTCAAATTCTCCAAAAGAACTGGAACTTAAAATTCAAAAGATTGAAGTGTTTTCTGATGTGAAAGATAAACTGGTCAATACGTTGACAATTACCATTCCGCTACAACAACTTACTGAAGATTTTGCAATTGAACTTACGGATTTGGTGTTAAAAAACAAAGGTAATGTAAATCTTTATGTGCAGGTAATTGATGAATTATCGCCAAATAAGGTGATGTTATTTGCACGTCAGTATCGATTTCAAATGAATAAATCGGTATATCATACACTTAAACGAGCAAAAGCAGAGGGAATTATCGATTTTCATGCACATTAATTTTTTTTGATTACGCACCGTTTAATTGGTATATAGATTTTATGAATATACTTATTTTATCAATTTCAAAAAACTATTTTTAATTCGTACTGTTTTTATACCAATGTTTGATCATAAAGTATAGCATTTGAATTGAATTTATCAAGCATTTTTGTACAAATACTAATTGTAAATTATTAATTATTAATTAAATAAGATTATGGCTTTAGAATTTACCGATGGAAACATCAAAGAAATTATCAACGGAGGAAAACCAGTAGTAATTGATTTTTGGGCAGAATGGTGTGGCCCATGTCGCATGGTAGGTCCGGTTGTTGAAGAATTGGCAAAAGAATACGAAGGAAAAGTAGTGATTGGGAAAATGAACGTCGACGAAAACGTTGATACTCCAACAGAATACGGAATTCGTAACATCCCTACTATTTTATTTTTTAAAGATGGTAAATTGGTTGACAAACAAATTGGTGCAACTCAAAAAGCAGTTTTAGCTGCAAAAGTTGAGGCTTTATTGTAGTTTTGTTTGATTGATATGCCATCAGAGTTTTAAGTAAAAATCCTTTGCTAAGTTGCTGAATTCTAGAGAATATTGATGACGTACATTGCTTTCAATAACAATTTCTGAATCAATTTTTTTGCTAAATTGCAAACTAAATTCTATTAAAAGTCGTTTAGCAATTACATTTGGTTTTGGATAAACAGTGACAAGTTTCGTGCAAAATAAACCTTTACTCTCGGCGTAATCAACGCAATTCAAACCCTCATTTACAGGCAGGATTATACAAATTCTGCCTGTTGGTTTGAGAAGAAGTATAGAATTGTCAATCAATGCTTCATGGGTTAACGAGTCGGTATGACGAGCATTTGTGCGGTTTTCATTTGGTGTTTTGGTTGAATTTACAAAATAAGGCGGATTAGAAGCAATCAAGTCATAACGTTCAGTTGTGTTTTTTGAAAAATCTTGCAAAGATATTTTTTTAGCAAAAATCCGATTCGTCCATGGTGATTGAGTGAAATTTTCATTTGCCTGCAATATAGCATTTTTTTCAATATCAATTGCATCAATAATTGCATTAGAACGTTGGGCTAACATCAAAGCAATGAGACCAGTACCTGTACCAATATCAAGTATTTGTTCCGCATTTTCTATATTTGCCCAAGCACCTAATAAAACACCATCAATGCCTACTTTCATAGCACACAAATTATGGTAAACGGTAAATTGTTTGAAACTGAAATACGGATTTGCCATAAATTATCTTCTTGAAGAATTTCCTGAAGATTCGGTTCTTCTTAGAGACGAAGATGGTACACTTTGAGGCCGTGATGAGGAGCTATTCATTTGAGAATTGGTCGAACTTGAATTTCCACGAACAGATTGAGGTGAAGATTGAATACTAGTATTTGGCTGTGAACTTGATGACCTGACTGCTGAACGATTTGTAAAATCGGAAGTAATAACCCTACCGGAAGGCGTAGGTTGATACTCGGAAGATGAACGAAAACCCGATGGAATTACTGATTGATTTCTAACAGACGTGGCTGATTCGGGATTTGTTCGTTCGTAACGCTTGCTTTGTAATCTATTGCTTTGATCAACACTTAATATGCGTTCGATATCAGCATTTTTGTTTTTAATACGTTCCATGGCTTCTGTACGTGTATTTGAAATTTGGCGTGCACGTGCATAGCGTAAATTTATTTCATATATTTGTTTGATTTGTTCACTTGTAAGATTTAGTTCTTGTTGAAGTTTTTCAGTTTGCTTCATCGCCTCTTGTTCGGGTGTTCGCTCAGGTAGAACAGTGTTTTCCTGACTTTCAACCGATATAGTCAAGCATAACATCAGAACCAAAATGAATATTTTATTGAGCATTTTCATAAAAAGCATTGTCAATTAAACTAACACTGATTTACAACAATGATTATGCCAAAACTTGAAAATATATTAAAATCAAATAAAAATCCATTAATTAATAATATCAAATATATATCTTTGACTTCTCAACCAATAAAAATTCACTTTACAAAAACTAATTAAGGTTTTTGATTTTATAATTTTATCAAATGGAATTTCTTCATAATTTTCTGCAAACCAGCACTGTTCCTGTACTTACAGCTTTTATTTTAGGGCTGATGACTACTATAAGTCCTTGCCCACTTTGTACCAATGTAACCGCAATTGGTTTTTTGAGTAAAGACGTGAAAAGTAAACGCCAAATCATTGTAAATGGGTTAATGTATGCACTGGGGAAAATAATTGCATTCACTGCTTTAGCATCTGTTTTTGTGCTAGGTGGCAGTGTATTGCCAACACAACACTTCTTTGAAACTTATGGCGAAATGCTGTTGGGACCTTTTTTAATTATTGGTGGATTGTTTATGCTCGAGTTTTTCAAATTTCACAAACACGGCTCAAAACACCACGAATCTGGTAGTTTTAGCGAAAGAATTATTAGTAAATCAGAGTCGGGAAGTGCAAAATGGTCACTAATTTTGGGCATAATTTTCTCACTTGCTTTCTGCCCCTACAGCGGTGTTCTTTATTTTGGTGGACTTATTCCACTTACTTTAGCCGAACCAGCCGGACTATTACTACCTGTCATTTTCGCCATTGCTACAGGTTTACCGGTAATTATTATTTCATGGATTTTAGCATATAGTTTTGCCGGTTTAGGTAACTTTTATAATAAAATTCAGGTTTTCGAAATCTGGTTTCGCCGTATTACTGCCGTCATTTTTATTTTAATGGGAATTTATGTAGTCGTAGAATATATGTCACATTTTGGAATGGCTCATGGGCATTGAAATGGATTGATATTAGAACTGAAAACGGGTGAAAGCATAAAATACTTTCACCCGTTTGAATATAATTAAATTGACAATTTATTTATTAAAACTCCTTAACTTTATGTTAGTCAGCACTTTTTTGGTATGTAATGCAAAATCACTATTCATCATCCAACCATAATAACCCAAATCGTTTTTCAAAACATCGGTTACTTTCTGTCCTTTATATTTACCAAAATTGATAATTTCTTCGCCCTTGTCGTTGTAAATCATTCGTCCGGCAAAATCAACATTGTTGTTTTGTGCGGTGTATTTTGCCAAAAACTCAACATCGTTTTTTAATTCAGGATAGCGGTCGAGTTGGGCTTGCAGTACTTCATAAGTAGCCAAGGTGTCAGCTTCTGCTCCATGTGCTCCAACCAAATCTTTCTCGCAATAGAATTTATAAGCAGCACCCAATGTACGGGCTTCCATTTTGTGAAACACTACCTGAACATCAACAAATTTTCTTTTCATCAAATCAATATCTACTTCGGCACGCAATAATTCTTCGGCCAACAATGGAATATCAAACCGATTTGAATTATAACCAGCCAAATCACAACCTTCAATATCACGCGCAATTTCCTTTGCTACAGCTTTAAAAGTAGGACAATTGACCACATCGGCATCGTAAATACCATGAATTGCAGACGAAGATTCAGGAATATGCATCTCCGGATTTATACGAATTGATTTTGTTTCCTCACGACCATTTGGAGATACTTTATGATAAGCAATTTCTACAATGCGGTCGGTAACTATATTTGTTCCAGTTGTTTCGAGGTCGAAAAATACTATAGGATTTTTTAGTTGAAGTTTCATTTTGTTGGGATTTTTGAACCAATATACAAGAATAAAGACTTGTATTGTAAGGAATCATGTTTAATATTTACGGTACGACTTTAAAAAATCAAGGTCTAAAGACTTGCGACCTTAGACCTTGTATTAAAATTGAAAGAGCAAATCAAGTCTTGAATCTTGGTTCTTTGCTCTCCTGTTTTTTTAATCATTGAGCAACATTGGCATCAATAACATCAAAATATCTTCGTTTGCCTCATTTTCAAATGGCAGAATCAAACCGGCACGCGACGCATCAGATAATTCCATCACGATATCAGTAGCATTGATATTACCCAAAATCTCGATGAGGAAAGGTGATTTAAAACCAATTTTAATTGGCTCACCATCAAATTGACAGCTAATTGTTTCTTCTGCCGAAATTGAAAAATCAATGTCCTGAGCTGAAATGTGTATTTCGTTGCCATTGAACCCTAATTTTACCAAGTTACTTCCCTGATTTGAGAATACAGACACACGTTTCATGGCATTAAGTAATGTAACGCGGTCGATAATTATCTTGTATGGATTGGTAGTTGGAATTACTGCCGAATAATTAGGAAAACGACCTTCAATCTGACGACAAATCATTGTATAGTTAGCCAGTTTGAAATGAGCATTTTTTTTGTCGAAATGAATTTGTACTTCACCACTTTCTTTTGGCAGAATGTTTTTCAACATGGTAGCCGGTTTTTTTGGCAAAATAAAATTCACAGCATCATCTCCCTCATTTACAGATGATGAAGTATGAGTGGTTTTGTAGCGAACCAATTTATGAGCATCTGTTGCTACCAGCGTCAATTTATCTGAAGCAATATCAAAGAAAATACCATTCATAACCGGACGTAACTCATCGTCGGCAGTACAAAATAATGTTTTTGAAATTCCTGACGAAAGAATTGAAACAGGTAATGTCAGCATTCGTGCATCATCTTGCAATTGAGGCATACGTGGATATTCATCACCATTTTGACCAATAAAATTATAAGATCCATTGGCTGAATTAATTACCATTGCCAGATTTGAATCATTAACGTTGAATGTTAATGGTTGTTCCGAAAACTCACGTAATGTATCCAATAATAAGCGTGAAGCTACAGCCACTTTACCTTCTCCTTCGGCAGTTTCTACTTCCATCGACGTTATCAAAGTTGTTTCAATGTCAGAAGCAGTCATTGTAAGTTTATTTCCCTCAAGATGAAGTAAAAAGTTGTCTAAAATCGGAAGTGAGTTTTTGCTGTTTATTACACGGCTAATAGCTTGTAAATGACTTAATAGCTCGGTGCTTGAAACAATGAATTTCATATTTTTTGTTTTAATGGTTTGCTTTTTTTGAAATAATTCAGCAAATATAGTGATTTATTTTTTATTACTAAAAATATATATAGAAGTTTTTAGTAAAAAAATAATTTTAAAACAATATCATTTCAAAGAACAAAATTATTGATTTTTAAAACAGTACATTTTTTTAATTCAAATATTGTTCGTAATTTTGCGAACTACGAACAAATAATAAAACTTCATCATGGAGAATTTGAAAAATAAAGATTATTCTATTGATAACGAACAGCTTGCGAGATTTGCAAAAGCAATGGGACATCCTGCCCGAATTACTATTTTAAATTTTTTGGCATCAATGGACAGTTGTTACTTTGGCGAAATACACAACGAACTTCCAATTGCCAAAGCTACTGTATCACAACATTTGAAAGAGTTGAAAGATGCCGGACTTATTCAGGGCGAAATTGAAACTCCCAAGGTAAAATACTGCATCAATACCGAAAA
>JBMOHG010000081.1:0-10256 GCA_049317965.1 Paludibacter sp. | reverse complement strand
TTATTCGCATAAATTCTTCGGCATATCCTATCGTTTTTTCAGTTCCACCAAACATTCGCAACACATCGCTCATAAAAATATAGGACAAAATTACGACTGTTCCTGAAATTATTAAGGTAAGAACAAATGCATTAGCTAAAATTTTCTCAGCTTTTTCTTTGTTGTTTTCGCCTAAAGTTATTGAAATACGAGCAGCAGAACCTGCACCAACCAACATACCGAAAGCCATCAGCAAAATCATAAAAGGAAAGGTAAGTGCCAAACCAGAAATTGCCAATGGACCAACACCTTGACCAATAAAAATTCGATCTACAATATTGTACAATGACATCACCACAGTTCCAACAATAGCCGGGAGTGAGTAAGTCCAAATTAACTTTCCGATGCTTTCAGTTGCTAATTTATTGGTAATAGTAGCGGAATTTGACATTAATATAATTGTAGTTTTTAACGTTAATCAAAACAATTGCAAATAGTTTTTGTTCAATCATAAAAAAGAACGAGGTAATTGTTAAAAGCAATTTTTCAAGTACAAAGATATGCCAAAGTATTGAATAATTAGAAGAGTTGCGTGTAGATTTAATCATATCAAAGCACTTATTAGAATATTTGACAACATATAATTTGAATTATCTAAAAATAATCTTACTTTTGTCATGACAAATACAATTTCAAAATAGAACTGAACTTATGCAAGAATTCACAACCATAATTAAACCCAAAAATAAACTTTTTGATGTCGATTTTAAGGAGCTATGGCATTACCGCGATTTGTTCTCCATGTTTGTGAAACGTAATATCATTACCCAATACAAACAAACTATCCTTGGGCCTGCATGGTTTTTTATACAACCTGCTATTACCACCATTATGTACATGATTGTATTTGCCGGAATAGCGGGTATTTCGACCGATAGCCTGCCAGAACCAATGTTTTATTTGGCTGGTATAGTTTGTTGGCAGTATTTTTCCGATTGTCTGAATAAAACCTCCTCCACATTCACTGAAAATCAGGGCATTTTCGGAAAAGTTTATTTCCCCCGAATGATTGTACCATTGGCAACAGTGGCTTCCAATTTGGTGCGAATGGGCATTCAGTTTCTGTTATTTGTGGCTGTTTACATATACTATATCGTTATTGGAGTGCAAGTTCAACCTAATGTTTATGTGCTGCTTTTGCCAATTTTAATGCTAATGTTGGCCGGTTTATCACTTGGTTTTGGCATAATAATATCATCAATGACAACAAAATATCGCGACTTAACAATATTGTTTACATTTATAGTACAACTTTGGATGTATGCCACCCCCATCATTTATCCCTTGAGCACCATGTCGCCGAAGCGTCAGTGGATAATGGCACTCAATCCGGTTACGTCTATTGTAGAGGCTTTTAAATATGGCACCATGGGTGTAGGTACTTTTAGTTGGATGCAATTAATTTATAGTTTTGTTTTTATGGTAGTTATTCTGGCAATTGGTATAGTTGTATTTAATAAAGTGCAACGGAGTTTTATGGATACAGTATAAATACGGATAACGCAGATAAAATATTACAGATAACACAGAGAAGAAATACGCAGATTAACACAGATAAGAGATGGACGAATTTATTTTCAAGGAAGAGGGATACAAAATTGTTGGGTGTTTTTATGCTGTATACAATACATTGGGGCCAGGTTTCTTGGAGGCAGTTTATCAGGAAGCACTAGAAAAAGAATTCTTCAAAAATAATATTCCTTATGTGCGTGAAATGAAAGTTGAGATATTTTACAAAGAAGAAAAAATGAGAAAATTTTATAAAGCTGATTTTATTTGTTACGACAAAATTGTAATTGAATTAAAAGCTCAAAAATACATAACAGAGGCTGACTTCAAACAAACCAAAAATTTACTCACAAGTACAAATCAAATACTTGGATACTTAGTAAACTTTGGAGCACCGAAATTATATTTCAAACGCATTATAAACACAGTTTAATTCTGATTTACAAAGTAAAATAACAAAGAAAAGAAAATCATATCGTTAAACAAAGAAAAGAAAAAGATTATAGAGTTATAAAAATAAATACTTGGTCTGATCTGTGTAAATCCTCTTTAATCTGTGAAAATCAAAAAAATAATATGAGCGTAGCGATTTCATTCGAAAATATATCTAAACAATACCGCCTGGGTCTGGTATCAACTCAAACCCTGAGCCATGACTTTAATCGGTGGTTTCAGACCAATATACGTGGTAAAGAAGATCCTTACCTAAAGATTGGTGAAGTAAACGACAGAGCGCATAAAGGTGAAAGTGACTATGTATGGGCACTTAAAGATATTAACTTTGAAGTACAACAAGGTGATGTGCTTGGTATTATAGGGAAAAATGGTGCGGGAAAATCAACATTGCTTAAAATTCTTTCTAAGGTTACCGCACCAAGTACCGGAACAATTAAAGCAGCCGGACGTATTGCTTCTTTGCTGGAAGTTGGTACCGGTTTTCATCCCGAAATGACTGGTCGTGAGAATATTTATATGAATGGTGCCATAATGGGTATGACCAAGGCAGAAATTACCCGAAAATTAGACGAGATAGTTGATTTCTCTGGTGTGGAACGTTATATCGATACACCTGCCAAACGTTATTCCAGTGGTATGACTGTGCGACTTGGTTTTGCCATTGCCGCACATCTCGAACCTGAAATACTTGTTGTAGATGAAGTACTGGCTGTAGGTGACGCAGAATTTCAAGATAAAGCCATTGGAAAAATGCAGGATGTAAGTAGGGGTGAGGGAAGAACTGTTTTGTTTGTGAGTCATAATATGGCAGCAGTAAGAAATCTTTGCAACCATGGCTTAGTTTTACAAAACGGACAAATTATATTTCAAGGAACTGCAAACGAGTCAATTAATACATATTTAAGTTCAACTATTTTAACACAAGATAATTTGATAATTGAACATGTAAAATACAATTCGGAAAAACTAAAAATTAACGAGATTAGAGTAAATGGTGCTTTAACAAGTAAATTAAAGCTTAATGAAAGCGAAGATATAGAGATCTTTATTTCAGGAAATGTCAAACAAGATTTAAAATTATCATTTGAAATGAGAATTTCTGATCAAAATGAACTTCCAATTTTATTTTATAGTCCAGATCACGAGACTGGTATTACAAAAACTTATTCAAAAGGGAATTTTGAGATAACTAAGAAATTAAAATTGCCTTTAGGATTAACAAAAGGATTATATTTTGTTGATATTAGTATAACAAACCCATTAATTGAAGGATATTTAGATATTACAAAGGCTTTATCTATTGATTATCAGGGACACGCGACAAATAAAGGTTTTGTATTTGAATACTCAAAAGGACATGGATATTTATTTCAAAGTTAATTAGAAAAATGAAAAAGTTGATAAATACCATAATCAATAAAATTCTAAATATATCATTTGTAGATTCATTTATTAATGATACTAGAGTTAAACGTGATTTTAATTTTCTAAGGAAAAATGGTGTTGATACAGAGTTGAACTTCGTAAAACTTTTTGGCAGGCCTCTAATATACAAATATCCAAATTCAATAATCATAATTAATGAAGGTGTTTCATTGGTTTCAGAAAATAAATATAACCCTGCGGGTATTAACCATCCTGTAATTTTAGCAACTCTATCATCTGAAGCCGAAATAATTATTGGAAAGGACAGTGGTCTATCTGGTGCAACTATTTGCGCTGCAAAATCTGTAAAAATAGGAGTGTATGTTGCTATTGGTGCAAATGTATCAATCTATGACACTGATTTTCATCCTATTGATCCTTTTGAAAGAAGGTATGAAGATTCTAAAACAAAATCAAGTCCTGTGATTATTGATGATTACGCATGGATTGGAGGTAATAGTATTATTCTTAAAGGAGTACATATTGGTAAAGGAAGTGTAGTTGGGGCAGGCTCAGTTGTAACAAAAGATGTGCCTGATTTTGAAATACATGCTGGAAATCCTGCTCGGTTTATAAAAAAAATAGAATACATTCATGAAACCCACGATAATTTATAAACACCCATTCTTTAACTAGGATAATACTTTGAAATTTCAACTCAGACTTAAAAAGAGTATTGATATTACTAAAAAATATGTTTTTGAATTTATTAAATAGATGAAAACAATAAAACTTTCAACACCTTGGAATCATAATTATCTTCACCAATTTCCAAGCAGTATTTGCGAAATAGATGAATATAAGTTTGAAATAAACAACGAATGTAACGTTGCTGATTTTTGGGTAATTTGGGGTGGGGTTAATAGTGAAGAACATTGTACTGTTAAATCAGGAAAGGTTTTATATATAACTGATGAAGCTTATCCTGAAAGGCAGTTTAATAAGCAATTTTTAAAGCAATTTGATAATATAATTGCAGTACGAACAGACTTAAATGAAAAATATAATGTTATAAATAATTTTGAAATAACTCCATGGTATTTTAATAAATCGTATGATGAATTAAATTCACTGAAACGTATTCATAAAAACAAAAAAATCTCAATCATTTCATCTGACTTAACACTTTTATCTGGACATAAAAAACGTTTTGCATTTGTAAACAAAATGATAGGTCATTTTAAAGATAAAGTTGATGTTTTTGGGAGGGGTTTCAATGAAATTCCAGATAAGTTTGATGCATTAAATAATTATCAATTTTCAATTGCAATTGAAAATAATGTGTTAAATGACTATTTCACGGAAAAAATTTCAGAATGCTTTCTGACATATACAATGCCTATCTATTTTGGATGCCCTAATATTGAGGAATACTATGATTCAAAATCATTTATAAAAATTGATATTGATAATTATAATGAGGCTATTCATACAATAGAAAGTGCTATGAATTCAAATGTTTATGACAATTCATTAGAGTATATTATAGATTCAAGAAATCGGTATTTAAATAAATATCACTTTGCACCAGCAATAGTATCGATAATATCAGGTGTAGAAATAAACCCTTTTGTAAAAAAAAATAGAAAGATTACTATTTTTCCTGAAACTAAGTTTGAAAAAACAGTTTTGATTAAACGTGCAATCAAACAGATAATTAACAACTTGTAAACTATAATGCATACCGAAAACAAAATATTATTATCAATAGTTATTCCGTTTTACAATGTTGAAAAACACATTGAAGATTGCCTTTTAAGTGTTTACAATCAAGATTTACCTGAAGAAATGTATGAGGTAATTTGTGTTAATGATGCATCGCCAGATAATTCAAGAAGTATTGTTGTGGAGTTCCAAAAGAATCATACAAATTTAATTTTAGTTGATCATAGTTATAACAAGAAATTAGGTGCTGCAAGAAATACTGGTCGCTCAATTGCTAAAGGAAAATATATTTGGAATGTTGACTCGGATGATTATATTAAACCAAATGTTTTGAAAAAGCTTACTGAAACTTGCTTGAGTAATGATTTAGATATTTTAATGATAAATTTTTATCATAATTTTAATGGTGTTGAAAGAATAAATAGTAAATATCCATTTAAGGAAAGTAATGTACAGAGTGGGATTTCTTTTATTAAAAATTATTGTTTAAATTCATTTGGTGAAATTAGCCCAGTATGGTCTCAATTATATAAGAAAGATTTTTTGTTTTTAAATAAAATTTCTTCTCCAGAATCTAATTATGCTGAGGATGCTCCTTTTACGTTTAAATCATTATTTTTGGCAAACAAAGTAAAATCGGTCGTAACTGCTGGGTACGTGTATAAACTTAATCAAAATTCAATTGGTTCTGAAATTGAGTTAATGCCAACAGCTTTAAAATTATATGAAAAATGCTTTGTTAGCACTATCGAATTGAAAAAAATATCGATTTATATACCAGAAAATGAATTGCAAATTAGACAGAAATTTTATAACGTTTATAAATACACAATTTCAATTTTTCCGCAATATATTTCTAAAATGTCAGATTTGGAATTTATATTATTTTGCAGCTTATGTCGTAAGTATTTTTTATCAAATCTAAATTTAATTTTTTTAATGAGTAGAAAAACACTAATAAAATATTTATTTTGTATTATAATTCCTGTTTTAAAAAGACATAATAATTAGAATACTATGCCCAAAGTATCTATAGTAATTCCTGTTTATAATGCAGAAAAGTTTTTAAATGAAACTCTTGAATGTGTTCAAAACCAAACATTTAAAGATTTTGAATGTGTTATAGTCAATGATGGCTCAACTGATAAATCGCTTGAAATTGTTAATTTATACGTTAATAAAGACAGTCGTTTTAAAGTTTTTACTACACAAAATAGCGGTTGTGCCAATATACCAAGAAATGTTGCAATAAGAAATTCAATTAGTGATTATATATTTAACTTAGATGCCGATGATTTTATTGAGTTGAATACCTTAGAAAAAATGATTTATCGTCAGATAGAGACAAGTGCTGATATTGTATTATTAAGAATGATAGGTTGCATTAATGAATTAGAAGGTGAGTTGTGGCGATTACCATTATCAAACTTTAATATGAATAAGATTATTGATGGAAAAGAGGCATGCAGATTAACTATTGGTAGTTGGCAAATACCTTGTAATGGGATGTTAGCGCATCGTGATTTATTTGAAGGTTCACCAGAAGGGAAGTATTCTATTTCTGATGAAATAGCTTCACGGCATCTTTTATACAAAGCAAAACTAGTAGCATTTGCTGAAACGAAATACTTATATAGAAATAATAATGATTCGATTACTCGTGCAGTATCTCCAAAAATTTTCGATCGAATATTGACTGATGAATTGTTAGATTTGTTTATATCAGAAAGATTTAAACTCAATGATGAAATTTGTGTTAAATTACGAAATACGCGCTTGTTTAATTTAATTTATCTCCAATATGATTTTTTTAAATACAAGAAACAATTTTCTAAGGAAATAAAAAATGAAATTGCTTACAACTTTCGTAAAGTATATAATTCGCAAAAATTAGAATTACTACGAAAAGAATTGCCTTTAATTTTGAGATTGTTATTTGCATCGACCTATTCACTTTTCAAAATTAGCTCTTTCTATTATGTATGTTTTAAAGTCAGAAATGGACGTAAATATCAAATGAAATAATCAATATGCTAGTTTCTTTTGTAATACCAATATACAATGGCGAGAAATACTTAACAAAGTGTATCGATAGCCTTATTAATCAAGACATTGAAAGTGATGACTATGAGGTTATTTGTGTAGATGATTGCTCTTCGGATAGCTCAGTATTAATTATTAAACAATATCAGAAAACAAATAAAAACATAAAACTCATTGAAAATGCTCAAAATTTGAAAACTGGATCAACTTGTAATGTGGGATTAGAAAATGCACAAGGAGAATATGTATGGTTCATTGGTCAGGACGATTGGATTGAGAAAAAATGTTTGAAAAACATTACTCAAAAGTGTGTAGGAGGTGATTTAAATTTAATGACATTTAATTATAAAAGAGTTGATTTTGAAGAAAATGACTTACATTCAGCCGATGTTTTTGACAATTCTGCAATAACGAACGGTGCTGATTATATACTTACGAAATTTGGCAATGCTTTTCCACATTATCTTTTAGGTTACGAATGGCGCGCAATTTTTAATCGGGAATTTCTTAAACATAAAAATATACGGTTTCCCGATGATGTTATTTATGAAGATACTACATTTTTATTTAAAGCCATACTTTATGCAGAAAGGTTCAGATCGATTTCTGATTTTCTTTATTTTTATCGAGTAAATTCAGAATCTATTACAGATTTTAATAAAAAGTATAAAGGGAATTTAGTCTTCGAGTTTGCATTTAAAGCAGGGAATGAAGTGCTCGACTTGGCTTTAAAAATAAAAGAAACTCACACTGATTTTTCATTAGTACTTCTTGATATGGCCAAATGGTATTTTAATGGCTTCGCACATAAAGTAATTGCGGCTTCATTCAGTGAGAAAATCAAATTTTACAATAACCTATCAACAAATTATGATTTAGTAGTTAAGACAAGAAAATATCTCAGAATTATAGCTTATTTGCTTTCCATTAAATTATTTGGACTGACTTTTTCAGTTTTTTTGAAACCATTTTATCTATTCAAGAAAAAAATATTTGTTAGAAGCAAAAGAAAACAAGAGTGGTCTTATTGAGATAGTTAAATTTATAATCATTTGTGATTTTTTTGTTCTGATAAAAAAGTATTGAAAGTCAGAATAATACCAGAGATCGCAACCAGCTTATCAAATGGTGCAACAATCAAATCTTATAAACATACTATTGGTGTTTTTTTATAAGATTAGAAAACGTTTCATCCGTTAATTAGTTGATTATTTCAAATTATAACAAAAAAATAGTGACAATGAGCTTACATCATCTACTCAAGTTGATGGTCGTATTTAGGTTATAATATTGTGGGAAGTATTATGGGTTATAATATTGTGGGAAGTATTATGGGTTAAGTAAATTTACATTTTTTACATATTAATAATAATATAGCCTATGTTATAGTTCGGGAGTAAAAAGTGTGCCAATCTCGGGAGTAAAAATATGTCAAACTCAGGAGTATAAGTGTACCAAACTCGGAAGTTGTGGTATTTATGGAAAAAAATAGTTATTTTCATAGTTTATATTCGACATAAACTGCTTATATTTGCCACTTATATTCGACATTAATACAATTTAGAATCAATAAAGCTTAAATATGACGAAAGATATATTAAAACAACTCATTGCTGAATATCAACAAAAAGTGTTGGACGTTAAATTTCAAGTTCGAAATTATCCAATTGATATGCAACTGAATTATGTATTTACGGGTTTACGCCGCGTTGGAAAATCGTATTTTATGTATCAAATCATTCATGACCTAATTCAGCAAGGGCATAGTCCGAAAGAAATGCTCTACTTTAACTTTGAAGACGACCGTATTGAATCGCTTACACTACCGGATTTAGATTTAATTAAAGTATGTTTTGAAGAAATGTACGATGTGAAACCTGTGTTTTTTTTGGATGAAATACAGGTAGTTGATAAATGGGAAAAATTTGTACGTCGCCTTGCCGATAGTGGTTACAGGGTTTTTATTACTGGAAGTAATGCCCAAATGTTAAGCAGCGAAATTGCTACAACACTAGGCGGGCGGTTTATGATACAGCAAATTTATCCGTTTTCGTTTTCAGAGTATTTAGTTTCGGTTGGTGTCGATATCAATGATAAGAATATCCTTTTCAGCAAAAAAAATGAAATAACAAAAGCATTTCAAAGCTATTTTCAATACGGTGGTTTGCCCGAACATTTCGGGCTGACCGATAAACGTGCCTGGTTAAGTAACTTGTTCCAAAAGCTATTTTTTGGCGATTTGGTTACTCGTTATCAAATCCGTAACGATTTCGCGCTTAAAATGCTTATTCGCAAATTGGCCGAAAGCGTAAAGCAACCGATTTCATTCACCCGTTTAACAAACACAGTATCATCTACAGGCAAAAAAGTAAGTACCGACACTGTGATTGATTACTTAAACTATCTAAACGAGAATTGGATAACCTTTGGAATTGAAAATATTAATGCCAAGTTAGCAGCTAAATCATCAAATAAAAAGTATTATTTTAGCGATAATGGTTTGTTAAACTTATTTTTGATAGACCCCAATACTACTTTGCTCGAAAATATGGTGGCTATACAACTTCAGCGAATATACAAGACTGACTTTTATTACTATCAAAATGCTGTAGAAGTTGATTTTTTTATTCCCGATGAACGATTAGCCATACAAGTTTGCTATGATATGAGCGATGAAACAACACGAAAAAGGGAAATAAACGCTTTGTTAAAAATGGCAAAGCAATTTGGAAAATTAAAAATGCTCATCATTACCAAAGATGATACAGATACAATTTTAGTTGATAGCAATACAATTGAAGTTCTTCCTGTTTGGAAATGGTTATTGAAAAAAAATTAAAACTATTACATGCTATTTACATCTATCATAATTCCTACTTATAATCGTTCCGACGTTATTCTTCGTTCATTAGAAACATGGACGAAGCAAACAATTGCAGTTTCTGATTTTGAAGTTATTGTGGTTGATAATAATTCTACTGATAATTCGGCATCTCTTATTAAATCATTTATAGTCGATTATCCGAACTTTCATTATTTGTTAGAAACAAAAGCCGGTTCAACAAATGCACGACATGCAGGTGCAAAAATTGCAAAGGGCGAAATTCTGATATTTAGTG
>JBMOHG010000080.1:0-10406 GCA_049317965.1 Paludibacter sp. | reverse complement strand
GATTTTTCACCTTTTTTCCAGTTTGCAGGGCAAACTTCACCAAATTCTTCAGTAAATTGAAGAGCATCAATCAAACGAAGTACTTCATCAACATTACGACCCAATGGTAAATCATTTACCAATTGATGACGAACAACACCTTGTTTGTCAATTAAAAACAAACCACGATAGGCTTTTGGTTCACCTACAAAAACATCATTTCCTTCTTCATCGTATTCTTCCGAACCAATTAAGACATCATAGTTTTTCGAAATTGATAAGTTTTGATCAACTACCAATGGGTATTTTACACCTTGAATACCACCTTGATTTTGTGGTGTTTGAAGCCATTTCCAATGTGAAAATTCTGAATCGGTAGAAGCACCAATTAATACGGTATTGCGTGCTGCAAACTCATCCGCTTTGTCTTGAAAAGCAATTAATTCGGTTGGGCAAACAAAAGTGAAATCTGCAGGATAAAAGAAAAATACTACGTACTTTTCACCTTCAAATTGTTTTAAAGAAAAATTTTCTACAATTTCGCCACCATTGATTACAGCTTTGCTGCTAAATACTGGAGCTTTTTTTCCGACTAATACTGACATAATTTTATATTTTAAATTGTTTAATAATTTCTGAGTACAAAAATACGAACAAAAAAAAATATATCGCTATAAATTTCTATTGAATTTATATATAATGATATAGAGAAAATTAAAAAAACTGTATTTTGTAAATAACACTAAATTTTTATTTGAAAATCAGCACTGTAACATAAGCCGAAATGCCCTCTTTTCGTCCTACAAATCCCATTTTTTCAGAAGTAGTTGCTTTTATCGAAATCAAATCTGCATCAACTCCCATAACATTTGCTAAACAACTTTGCATGGTAGGAATATAAGTATTTAATTTTGGTTCTTCAGCACAAACAGTACAATCGGCATTTCCAAATTCATAACCTTTATTCCTAATTAAAAGCATGGTTTTTGATAAAAGTATTTTGCTGTCAATGTTTTTAAAGTCGCTTGAATTGTCGGGGAAATGAAAGCCAATATCCCTGAGATTTGCAGCACCCAGCAAGGCATCGCATAAGGCATGTATTAATACATCGGCATCCGAATGTCCTAACAAACCTACATTATGTTCTAGCTTTATTCCACCCAACCACAATTCTCGATTGGGAGCAAAAGCATGAACATCGTAACCAAATCCAACTCTTGGTAAATTCATAATTCACAATTGATAATTAAAAAACGGTTGAACCAACCAGAAGGAAGTGAACAACCGTTTTATGTTTTTAATATTTTATATTTAATGCAATTTCGATAATTATGAGTTATGCATTCAAAATTCTCAATTGCTTTTCTATTTTACCAAATTCTTCAAACCAAACAAATCGAATGAAAGTGAGAAGCGCAATGTTTGGTCAAGTGGATTTGTTTGAGAAGTGGAAATAACATAAGCTGCATCTAATTGGAATACATTCAGTTTAAAACCTGCTCCTGCTGTAAAATATTTACGGTTTCCTTTATACTGATCTTCATTATAGTAACCACCACGAACAAAGAACTGATTGTTATATGCATATTCAGCACCTACCGACCAGGCAATTTCTCTTAATTCTTCAGCAGCTCCACCCGGAGCATCGCTAAACGATGAAAAGATACCTGACAATGGTGATAAATCGCTATATTCTTTTGCAGTCATATTGTTTTGAGTTGGAACAAGTAATTTGTTGATGTCAGCACTTACCGAAATACGATTATAAGTGTCTAATGGATAATCGAATGAACCTCCTAATCTTAAATTTGTTGGTATGAAATTGGCAGATTCAAATTGATCATAAGAAACTTTCGAGCCAATATTTGATATATTCAATCCAAAAGCCAATGTCCCATCTGTAGTTTGAAGTGAGATTGGCATTTTATAATATGCTGCCACATCAGCTGCCACAGCCATTCCAGGATACATATCTGTTCCACCGGTTAAATTCATTCCGTTATTTAAATCAGAATAAATAAAACGTAAAGTTGCGGATGCTGATAAATTATCAGACAACATGCGTGAATAAGCTGCATCAACAGCTATTTCATTTGGATGTGCCGAACCTTGAGGATTACCTTGTTGATCCATCAATGTAATTTCGCCTAAAGAAAAATATCTTAACGATGCACTAAGTGCCTGACGTTTATCAAATTTCCAATAACCGGCCAAATATGCCAAATCAATATCACCAACTAATTTACGAAGCCATGGTGTATATGATAAGGATAGTCCGGCATCACTTTCCATAAACACATATTTTGCCGGATTCCAGTACTGAGAATTTACGTCGGCAGTTGTTGCAACCCCAATATCTCCCATAGCACCACCACGTGCGTCAGGAGCAATCGAAAGTGAAGGGACGGCGGTAACGATTGGATTATTTAAATCTTGAGCTAAACTGCTCATTGCAAATGAAATAAAAATAAACAGTGCAAAAATAATTTTTTTCATTAGAGAATATATTTTTTAAGAGTGCAAATTTACAAAATAAAATTATAATTGAATTACTAAATCTGATTTTTTTATATTATTGTTCAACAATTACCATTTTATTGGTTTTGGAAGTAATATCACTATCAGTCGTTTTTATGTTAACCCTATAAAGGTAAATTCCTGATTTAACTTTTTGACCATTACTAGAAATTAGATTCCATGTTAAATTGTCGGCTGATGGCTGTGTCTCTGACCAAATTTTTCTACCTGATAAATCAAAAACCTCAACCGTTGTACTTAAAAGTGTTTCAGGTCTATCATGATTTACCATAAATCGTGTTTCCGTTTTCACTGGATTTGGATAATTTGAAACAGAGAATATTACAGGATTTAATCCGCTTATGACTTCAAAATCAATCGATTGAGTTGTAGAATTATTCAACAAATCCCATACTCTGAATGTCAAAGTGTGTTTTCCATTTATCATCTGAGGTAGTTTATATTTCACAACACCATCAGTGTAACTATTTGCAGCAGCTTGAAAGTTATCATTTAGTATGTAAGATTGCGATGGGTCTTGATCAATTGTGAGCATAACATCATGACCGATACCACTACCTCCTACAGTATTTATTCCATGTAAATCGGAAATGTTGGCAATAAACAACGGTGTTTCATTCACTTTATCACCAGTTACAAATGTTTCAGAGTTTAAATATAATTGTACCCCAGGACCATCAACATCCTCGATTGTATTTTTATCTGTACCACCTACTAAAAAGTTTTCAAAATTTCCCTGGGCTTCAAAATCGTTTATATCATCTTGAGCGTAATAGTTAATTCTTCCAGTTCCAAAGTTATATTTTATATCCTTTGGCAACATTACTGAAAAGTTGAATATTCCATTTTCTACAACCGCATCACCCGAAAATAATGTGTTCGGACGGTTTGAATATGTCAATGCACCGTCATTATGATTATTTTGTGTAGTAATTCTTTGTATTTTATCATATAATACAGCATGAATTTTTCCGTTAAAATTTTCAATTTTAACACCATTTTCATCGGCTATATATCCTTGAATATTGGCTACTGAAAGTGCTCTCAAGGTATCGTTTCCAAAAACAGTACTTTCGTTTATTTTGCTTGTTATTACTTGATATTTAGTTGGGTATGTTAGTTTTACTGCTGGGTCACCCATGTAAATGTATGATAATTTATTGATTTCAGTCCCAACATTGTTTTTTGCATAAGCCAGCACATCTCCAATACGTCTGTTTTCACCATTTTGCTTTTTGAATAAATTTTCGCAAAACAATTTATTTATAGTCAAATTTTGAGAAGCATAAACAGGACGAGCTGCCGACATGATTCCAATGCCACCACCAAGTGGGTTTAACACAACTTGTTCGCCAGCTGATACAATTTGAACATCAAACTGCAAAAAGTCACAAGTTGCACCAAACCATACAGGTAAATACTTGTTTGAAAGTGCTCTAACTTCAGCTATTGTCAGAATTGATTCATTTGCCCATCCGCTAGCACCAGCATGACCTGTATAGTTGAGTAAAAATAATCCGGTACGAAGCAGGTTTTGAAATTTACTTTTTGCTAAAGGATAACTTTCACCACTTGCAGTAACTTCTTGTAAATAAGCATCAAGATATATTTTATTAATCTGATAAGAAGGGTATGTCCTCGCAATTGAAACAGCAATACTATCGGCTTGTTTCATGTGCAATGTTCCATCACCATCATCAGCAAGAAAACACAATTGGTTTTTCCAATTTCCCTTTAAATCATTATTGATATATTTTATTGTCTTATTTACTACATCATTAGCCTGATCAACTGTTGAAACTGGAAAACGACCAACTCCAATATCCAGTAAATGAGCCGGAACTTGTGAACCTTCATTATCATCTAAAAATGCAAAATAATCATCAGTAACGTACGATAATGTTTGTACCAATGAGTTTTCAGCCTGATAGGTTAAAATGTAATTGTCGCCCGAATTTGGAACTATTTTTCTGTTATCATAAGAACCTCTACCAAATAGCAATAGGTATTTTGGATTATCTGTAGTATTATTTACTGCTAATGCTCTATCATAAAGCATTTTCATGACCCATCGATAAGCGGTTGCATCAGGTGCGCCAGATGAAAATTCATTATAAACTTGTTCTGTTGTAACAACTTCAACACTTAAACCATCTTTTTCACGATGAGCCTGTGCTAATGTATTTGCTTGTGAAACAAAATTAGGATGTGTAATTATCACCATATCAACAGGTGACATAGCATGAAGATTTTGATTTGGAATAACTCCATCTATTTCTGGTTTTGGAAAAACATTAGAATTAGTAGGATCAATTGCCAAATACCGATTTACATCATTGCCAGAAGCAGCAAATGAAAACTTTCCTGAAACAGCAATACTATCGTTAGTCATTTTTGTAATAGTCTGAGGATCAGTAATGTCCCAAACTTGAATATTTGAATTTATTCCGCTTAAATTATAACGATTATATACATCCATTCCTAAGTTATCAACATTTTGAAATTGCATTGCCACACCAGCCATAATTAGTTGTCTACGAGCATTTATTTCTAAATAGTTTAAATAGCCAACTGAAGTAGCGGATGTTGATTTGTCATAGGTTAAATTGAAATTTAATGTTCCTGCGTCGTTTTGAGGAGTGAATGTATAAGTAGCTGATGAGGCTTTCGCTCTTTCATAAAAATCACCTTCTGTTCTTTTAGCAATCGAAAGTGATTTAGTTTGGCTATTATCCAATTTTAATGCAAATGTAGTTGATACCGAAGATGCAGCTGCAACGTCCAACCTTGTGATAGTTGAATTAGTTAAAACAGCATTTGGAGCACTAAATGGAATATTTAAAGTTAAAATATCGCTGAATGTTTCACCATAAAACTCTTTGCCCGATTCGGTAACATTGATTATTTCTTTCTCATAAACTTGATAGTCAACAAATTGATCAACAGGAACTATGGTTGCTTGTTCGGGTATTGTTGTAGATTTTGATTCAATCTTTTTTCCGATTCCGGCATCTGAAGTCACAAAATAGTAGCCATATTTTGAATATGGATTTCCAGTGTGTGTGAACATTGATTTGGTTTTATCATAAGTCCATCGATTAATTCCCTGAGCGTAAAAAAGAATATAATCGGCTCCATTATAAATTGAAACCTCAGGTAAATCATCAATCTTACTTAGCAAAAAGCTTTGTTCGAGAACAGCACCCCCATAACCAAAAACTCTAACTTTTGCCGGGTCAATGCCCATAGAAGTCAAATCAGAATTGGTGAGTTTATATACGCCATTTTCCTTCACTTTTATTTTTACAAATCGTCCCTGCGCCAATACCGAATTTGAAGCGTAACTGTGTCGAGTAGCAGATGAAATTTTTTGAGCTTGTTTAGTTTTATTTATTTGTAAATCAAATGATTGTAATTTCATTATTTTACCATCCTGATTAATAAATGGCAAAACCCTAATATCCAAAACACCCGAACCTCGCTCGTAAAGAATGTCGGTTTTTATGTCTACAACTTTGGGTATAATATTTCCACCTATAACCTGAATCTCTTCAATAGATACAGGTATATATACGGGGTTTGTTAATATTACATTATAGCTAAATGATTTATCGCTTGCAATTCGCTTATTAAAATAAGGTAAACGATTTTCAGATGGATATTGAGCTCCTGTAAATGATATAACATTTACAGATGCTGAATTATTTTGCCATTTTTCAATTCCTTTCCAATCAATTTTTTGAGAAGAAATATCTGAAATTTGAGCTCTCAGAGTTGATATTGAAAGGAATAAAACAGAGAGAAAAATTATTTTATATTTCATTGAATTATTTGGTCTTTATTTTTGAAATTTATAAAATATAGTAACGAATTAAATTGCAGTTTATTATTTGTAAATCAAAAAGTTTAAAAGTTCTATTTGATATAAAAATCAAACATTTTTTTATCAAAAATATAACCCTCCAATCTGTCGCCAACTGCCACTTTTCCAACTCCAACAGGTGTTCCGGTAAAAAGTATATCTCCAATTTTTATTGTAAAGAAACGACTTACATACTCTATAAGTTCGTTAATAGGAAAAATCATATCTACTGAACAACCTTGTTGAACTGTTTTTCCATTAATATCAAGTCTAAATTGTATGTTTTGTATGTCATTTAACTCATTGACAGACATAAAATTACCGATAACAGCTGAATTGTCAAAAGACTTGCATATTTCCCATGGCTTTCCTTCGGATTTGAGTTTCCGTTGTAAATCACGGGCTGTAAAATCTACTCCCAATCCAATTTCAGAGAAATATCTGGATGAAAATTTTTTGTCGATATTTTTACCTATTCGGTTAAATTTAATAATAAGTTCTGTTTCGTAGTGAAGTTCCTCCGAAAAATCAGGCATGAAAAATGGTTTGTTATTTTTCAGAGCTGCAGTATCTGGTTTCATAAATACAACTGGCTGAGTCGGATTTGTACTGTTCAACTCTTTGTTGTGTTCTGAATAATTTTGACCAATTGCAAATATTTTCATTTTTTTTCTGTTTGTTTTAAATTGTAATTTTGTCTTTTTTCATCTTCCTTTATTGCATTTAAACGATTGAACATTACTGCTAAATGTGCATAAATTGAAGTGTTTTGAACTATAATGTTTTGAGGTACTCGAATACGAAATGGCGTAAAATTCCATATTGCCTGAATTCCACCGGCAATCATTAGTTCTGAAACCATTTGTGCTTTATCAATTGGCACTGTTAAAATTCCGATATTTATTCCAGTTTGTTTTTGTAATTCTTCAAAACGATCGATATGATGAATTGGAATACGGTTGATGCTTGTTCCCGACAATTCATATTTAACATCAAATCCGGTAACTATTTCTAAACCAAATTGTTCTAATCCATTATCATGCATCAATGCACCACCTAAACTACCTACTCCAAACAAAAAGGCCTTATGAGAATTTGTAAATCCCAAAAAATCTTCAAGAACTTCAACAAGCTCTTTTACATCGTATCCTACACGCGTGCGACCCGAAATGTTGACATAAGACAAATCTTTAGCAACCATTGACGCATCTACTGCAATGTTTTTTGCTATTTGAGTTGATGATAAATATAACTCCCCGCTTCTAATAACAAGTTGTGCATAAGCAAGATACCAGGGAAGTCGCCTTAACGTAGGTTCCGGAACCTTGAACAGAATAGTCGATTTAAGATTTGGCATTTTCCTGTATTTTTTAAAAATTAACCTGCAAAAATAATCATTTTTTTTAAATGACCGTGTACTACATATATTAAAAAACATAGAATGTGTTATTTAGCATGTTCAAAGGTCATTTATTCAGCTAAATTGATTAACTTTGCCAGCTAATTTTTTTAGTGAACTACAATTAAAATCAAATTCGTTAATTACTTATTTTCAATATATTATGGAGTACAATTTTAGAGAGATCGAGCAAAAATGGCAAAGTTACTGGAAGAAAAATAATACTTATAAAACCGAAATTGACATCGAAAAACCTAAATATTATGTTTTAGATATGTTTCCATATCCATCAGGAGCAGGTTTACATGTTGGGCATCCACTTGGTTATATTGCTTCTGATATTTTTAGTCGTTACAAACGCTTGAAAGGCTACAATGTGCTTCACCCTATGGGATATGATGCTTATGGGTTGCCAGCAGAACAATATGCTATTCAAACAGGTCAACATCCAGCAGTTACGACAAAGAAAAATATTGCCCGTTATCGCGAACAACTTGATAAAATTGGATTTTGTTATGATTGGAGTCGTGAAATTAGAACTTGTGAACCCGATTATTATCATTGGACACAATGGGCATTTATTCAGATGTTTAATCATTTTTTCAATACTCAAACCCAAAAGGCTCAACCAATTGATTCACTTATAAAGGCTTTCGAAATTAATGGAACGGAAGGTATTAATGCTTCATGTACCGAAGAATTAATTTTTACTGCCAATGATTGGAATTCTAAAACAGAAACAGAACAACAAGAAATTTTACTTAATTATCGTATAGCATATCTTGCCGATTTAAAAGTGAATTGGTGTACGGCTCTTGGCACAGTTTTGGCAAATGACGAGGTAAGCGAAGGCGTTTCTGTTCGTGGAGGTCATCCAGTAGAACAGCGTGTTATGCGTCAATGGAGCTTGCGGGTTTCGGCTTATGCACAACGACTTTTGGATGGCTTAAACACTGTGGAATGGACTGAATCATTGAAAGAAACTCAGAAAAACTGGATTGGACGAAGTGAAGGTGCGGAAATGAAATTTTACCTCCCCCCAACCCCCTCCAAAGGTGGGGGAGTGGAGCAAGAATCAAGATTATATCAATTAGAAAATTCCAATATTGAAGATTCTAAAACTCCTAAATATTACACAACTAATAAATTTGATTGGCATATTTTGAATGACAATGCTAAACGAATGAGAACTTTACCTACAGAGGCTGAAAGTATTCTTTGGAATATGTTGCGAAGTAAAAAGTTAGGATATAAGTTTAGACAACAACACCCGATTGATATTTTTATACCTGATTTTGTTTGTTTGGAAAAGAAATTAATTGTCGAAGTAGATGGCGGTTACCATTTTTCTGAAGAACAAAAAATACTTGATGCCGAAAGAACAAGAATTATAGAACAATTGGGGTATAAAATTATTCGATTCACTAACGAAGAAGTTATTTCTAACCCTTATGCCGTAGTTGCTATCATTCAAAATATATTGACTAATACAAACATACTAATTAAATCTATTTCAACTTCAATAGATGATAATCAAGTAGTTGATGGAACTGAAGTAATTACAACTAATAATACTACTTCTACCGAAAATGCTAAAATGCTCGTTTCCCCCGCCTTTGGAGGGGGTCAGGGGGAGGTTTCGATTTCTGTTTTTACTACAAGAGCTGACACCATTTTTGGAGTAACATTTATGGTACTTGCCCCTGAAAGTGATTTGGTAAAACAACTTACAACTTCCGAACAAAAAGTTGCTGTTGAAAATTATGTTGCTGCTACAAAAAAACGTACAGAACGTGAACGTATTGCTGACCGCCGGGTTACAGGAGTTTTTTCAGGTTCGTTTGCTGTCAATCCTGTTAGTGGAACTGAAATTCCAATATGGATAAGCGATTATGTATTATCTGGTTATGGTACTGGTGCAATTATGGCAGTTCCAGCTCATGATAGTCGTGATTATGCCTTTGCAAAACACTTTAATTTGCCAATTATTCCATTAATTGAAGGATGTGATGTGAGTGAAGAAAGTTTGGATGCAAAAGAGGGTATCATGATGAATTCAGGTTTTTTGAATGGACTTACAGTTAAAGAAGCCATTGTTAAAGCAAAGGAATACATTAGTGAAAAAGGAATTGGTCGTGTAAAAGTGAATTTCAGATTGCGGGATGCTATATTTAGTCGTCAACGTTATTGGGGTGAACCATTTCCGGTTTATTACAAAGATAATATGCCTTACATGTTGGTTGAAAGCCGTTTACCATTAGAATTACCAGAAGTAGATAAGTTTTTACCAACCGAAAAAGGTGAACCGCCGTTGGGTCGTGCAAAAAATTGGGAAACCGAAGATCATTTTCCATTGGAACTTTGTACAATGCCTGGTTTTGCAGGGTCTTCGGCCTATTATTTACGTTACATGGATCCAAAAAATAATAAAGAATTGGTAAGTACTGAAGCCAACAATTATTGGAGAAATGTGGATTTGTATATTGGTGGTACAGAACATGCTACGGGTCATTTGGTTTATAGTCGTTTTTGGAATAAATTTTTGTTCGATTTGGGTATAGTATGCGAAGAAGAACCTTTTAAAAAGTTAGTTAATCAGGGGATGATTCAGGGACGAAGTAATTTTGT
>JBMOHG010000079.1:0-10421 GCA_049317965.1 Paludibacter sp. | reverse complement strand
CCGGACTTAACTATTTAAATGTTTCAATCGAATTTGAAGGTAAAGAAAATTTACCAAAAGGAGGTAAATATATTTTTGCAGGAAATCATCCTTTGGGCGGAATGGATGGAATTGCTACCGGTTATATAATTGGAAAAGAGTACGACGGTAATGTCCGTTTTTTCTCGAACGACCTCCTTATGAATCTACATCCATTGCACGATATGTTTGTTCCGGTGAACAAAACAGGGGCACAGGGAAAAGGGCACGCTGAAAAAATGCAAAACTTATACATGTCAGATAATCATTTGATTACATATCCGGCGGGTATGTGTTCCCGAAAAATAAATGGTAAAATTGTAGATTTGGAATGGAAGAAGAATTTTATTAGTAAAGCTGTTGAATATCAAAGAGATGTAGTTCCAATTTATTTTGAAGGTCGTAATTCAAATTTCTTTTACAATTTGGCTAACCTACGTAAATTTTTGGGCATAAAGTTCAATGTTGAAATGATGTATTTGGCAGATGAAATGTTTAAACAAAAAGGCAAAAATTTCAAACTTCGTATTGGAAAACCAATCCCCTGGCAAACCTTCGACAAATCGAAAAGTCAGGCACAATGGGCGCAATGGGTAAAAGACATTGTTTATAAAATGGCGTGATTTGAATATGTTTTTTTTATTGACGACATCAATAGACTTGAATTAATCTTGTCCTATTGGATATAATTCATATTTCTTATAAAAATGATGGACGCCGCATTATTGTTGGGATTTATTTCTAATCCCAACTCTTGTATTCTTTCCCGATAGCTATCGGGATTGTAATGCGTTCTTATTTATCAATTTAAAGACTGGATTGAAAATCCGAAGAATATTAAGGGTGGGATTGGTAATAAATCCCACCCACGAGCAACGCCCAACTTTTCAACATTTATCAATTACATATCCGATAGGACTGAATGTTATTTCAGGGTTGAAATGAATCTCCCACTGCAATAGAAATGTTATTTCAATAGTGAAACAACTCTCCCACTACAATAGGAATGTTATTTCAATAGAGAAATAGATTACCCGAGATGTCGGTTTGTTTATTTCAATAGTGAAACAGATTACCCGAGATGCCGGTTTGTTTATTTCAATAGTGAAACAACTCACACGGTATGCAGGGAAGGTTATTTCAATAGTGAAACAACTCACATGGTAAGTCGGGAAGGTTATTTCAATAGTGAAACAACTCACATGGTAAGCTGGGAAGGTTATTTCATGGGTAAAATAACTCTCCCGAGAAATATTGCTTAAAACGGATTACAATCCCAATAGATATTCGGGAAAGGATACAAGAGTTGGGATTGAAATTAGCTTACGCTGACCGTTGGTTCCCAACGACGAATCCCAACATTTTGAAAGTAATTAATGATTATATATCCGTTGGGTCGTGGGAATATTAATCAAAATAATTATTATTATAAAATAGTAAGCGAAAACAGAAATGTTTTTTATTGGTTTTCTGAGCCGAATGTATTTTGATATTTACAATATTACTTTATATATTATCCCTGAAATCTTGACTAAATACATTCCTTTGGACAGTGTTCTTGATGGTATTATTATGCTAGTATTGTCCGCCTCAATTGATTGAATTAGTTTCCCATTGATAGTATAAATGATAATCTTTTCTCTAACAGGCACACCTTCTATCTTTATACCGTAAGGTGTGGAGTAAACTTTAATTCTATTGTTAAGTAAATCTGTTAGAGCATTGGGTACTCCCTTTTTTATGATATCATCAGAGAAATAATACCAATAACCACTAGATTTGTAAGCAACAACTGCAGCATCTGTTGGAACATATATATTTGTAACTAAATTTGGATAATCGAAGCACCCAGGGTAATATAGTTCGGGTGGATTTGGGTTTAAGCTATAGATTGTCTTGATTCCTATGCAATTTTCAAAGGCGCAAATTCCAACACTGGTCAAACTGCTAGGAAATATCAGGGTATTAATAAATTGGCAAGTACCAAATGCATAATCACCAATATTTATAACCGAATTAGGAACAGCATAAGTACCTTCCTTTCCAGCTGGGCATTGAATTATTGTAGTTTGATTTTTGTTGAATATCACACCACTTAATGTAGAGAAGGTTTGATTGTTATTTGGTACAATAAATTCTTTGAGAGCATTGCAAAAATAAAAAGCATAAGATCCTATGCTACTAAACATAGTTGAAAAAGTTATATTAGTAATGCCCGTACAACCATAAAAGGCATAATCTCCTATATTCGTAACAGAATTTGGTACAATATATGCACCTTTCTTTAGAAAAGGATATTGAATTATTGTAGTTTGGTCTTTATTAAATAAAACTCCATTAAAAGAAGAATATTTTTGATTAGTTGAAGATACAATAAATTCATTAATAGAGGTTATACTAAAAGTGTAAATTCCGATGCTGGAAAGGGTGCTCGGGATTGTGAGTGAACCAGTAATATTAGAACAACCTGCAAAAGCGCCATCTCCTAAATAAACTATAGAGTTAGGGAGTATAAGTGTTCCCGTTATTGCCGAACAACCACAAAAAGCTAAACTCCCAATACTAGTGATTGAATTTGGAAGATTGAGGGTTCCTGAAATTGCCGAACAACCATTAAAAGCATTTTGCCCAATATTAGTAACTCCAGAGGGCAGAGATAGATTAGTAATTCCAGAGCCTTCTTGAAAAGCATAATTCCCTATAGAATTTATTGTAATTGGGAGGGTTATATTTTTCAGTGTGTTTTTGGTTATACCTGTACCTGCAATAGTAGTCCAAAATGAATACTGTGGCATTTCATTAGCTGGATAAGCAGTTTCATAAATGTCATTATAAGTACCACCAATACCAGTATATGCTTGAATAGACACAGCACTTATATCCAATTCAACGAGCATTGGCATTTGATCACGCATACATTTTACATCGCGTGCATCAATGTTACCTTTAACTGTTAGGTTAGTTACAGTGCTTAAAAAATCTTTAGCAAGTGAGGATAATGTTCCTTGATTGGAAACATTTACAGTTTTAGTAACTTGAGCTGTTGCTAAAACAGAAATAATTAAAAACAAGAATGGCAGTGTTGTTTTCATAAGTTAGAAATTTTGTTGTTATTGATGTTAAGTTGCGAAAATCATGTATTTGGAAGTATAGAAAACTTATTTAATTTTTAATATAAATATAATTTCTAGAAAAAATAATTTTAATCAAACGTAATTAATGTGTTTCAATTTATTCTTAATCTAGTTGATTCACATATTACCTAAATCTCAAGTCAAATTTTAGACCAGTGAAATAAGCTCTACCTAAGGCATCATGGGACTGAAAGACCGAGTTTATAGCAAATAACTTATTCTTTTAACGATTTGTTTATCATATTCTGTCATCACTTTAAAAGGAATATTGGCATCAGCAAATTTTCTCAAGATAATGCCTGATGGATGACCATAGTCATTTTCATAGCCTGAAAAAACTATTCCTCTTTTCAAATTCCATTCGCAGAAAGGGCGAGATAAGTTCTTATGACTTGCATGATGAGGAATATGAAAGTCAATTTTAAATTGATTTAATTCAAAATAATGTTTTAAATATTTTTGAATCCTTATATCAGTATTGAGAAGTGTATCTCCATTCATAACTGATACAGAGTGCCGATTAAAATTATGAAATGGCCAAAGTTCATTACTAGGATATGAAGCCATGGACATTGTGGTCAGATTAACATCCTTATTACTAAGTTTTTTATATGTTTCAATTAACTCATTCTTATTTATTTTATAGTCTGTTATATCCTTTATTCCATCGATAATATCTCTTTCTCTTTTATCTAAGGGTTTACCAAGAAAAACAGTTGGGTCAGCATAGAATTTTAAAAACCAAATAATTTCTTCTTTTGATGGTCTGATAATAATTGGAAATGAAGTAGAATGAGATATAATTGATGGCAACGCTGAATTGTCTTCCAAAACTGTTGGTTCATCACTGTTTGAAACTCTAATGATTTTCGTATTCTCGCCAAAATATGCATTGGGGTCTATCATGATGTGCTCTATTGTGTTTTTTGTACCTAAATAAAATGCAACATCTAAAGCATCAATCTTTGGAATAATGACATTTTTAATATCGCATTTTTTCTTAAGCAATTCTTCAATTCCATTTATATGATCTCTATGGAAGTGGCTTAAGACCAGATAATCAATTTGAGTTATATCTGATTGAATAATTTCCTTCTTTAAGTGTTCTTTATTAAAAGATCCACAGTCATACACAATGGTTTTTTCGTCTTTTTCTGTTGAAATTCTTTCTGAATAAAAACAACCTTGTCCAACAGGGTAAAATGTCTTTTTTACATTTATTATCATACTTTATGAGTTTTATTATGGAGTGTTAGTAATTTTATCTTGGTTTAAATAATAGTTGTTTGCAAACCCGTGAAGGCTTGTTTTTATCTAATATTGAGCTATTTTTAATCAAATGTTTATAGATAACTATTTTGATAAAGATACAATGACTTTTTAAAAAGTACGAATTGCACGGACACTAAAGGATTGAACCTTTTGATATTTTGCTATTGTTCCATTACCGAATACAATACCCCAAGCATAGTTAGCATCGTACTGAGAGGAACTCCAGTAACCATAACTTGCGTATGTTCCTAACACATTTTTATTCAAGTACATTAAGTTCAGTTCATCTTTAGAGGGTAAGTACCAACCATTATATCCATTTAATACGATGTTTTTAGAAATATAGGCAGCCGTCCCTGACACAAGACACCATGATATAATATTTGATGTATTATACGCACCTTGTCCAATATCAGTTGATGTTCCCGGTACATTAGTTCCGAAACAACCCCAAATAGCGCTTGAACTCTGATCATTTTCAGCAGCAATTAATCCGTGCTGACCTGTACCATCGATATAGTAGATTATTCCTCCACCATATAGTTTACCAATATAAAAACCATATTGATTAGAAGTTGTGATACTCACCTGATTCCCATATGCCGTTCCAACACTATTTGTAGCATATGCCCTAAAATAATAGGTTGTACTGGCAGCTAAGCCTGTTAAACTGCTGCTGAAACTTCCCGTTCCGCTACCATCGGTAGTTTTACTGTTGGCAGTAGTCGGATTCTGGCTGGTACTCCAGCAAATACCTCTTGCTATAACAATTGCACCACCATCTGAAGTAATATTTCCGCCACTTATGGCTGAGTTTGACGTAATACTTGAAGCTGTAGTTGTTGTTACAGTTGGTACTGTCAGATTAGCTAATGTTGTAAAAGTAACATCACTTCCATAAGAAGTTCCTGCACTGTTAGTAGCATAAGCTCTGATATGATAAATAGTGTTTGCAGTTAAAGCAGTTAGATTACTTATAAAACTGCCAGTACCTATTCCGTCTGTAGTTTTGCTGTTTGTTATTATTGGGTTTGTACTTGTACTCCAACAAACTCCTCTAGCAGTAACATTTGCTCCGCCATCAGTAGAAATACTCCCTCCACTTGTGGCAGTTGTTTGAGCAATACCTGAAGTAGCTGATGTTGTAATTGTTGGTAAATTTGCGAGAGTGGTACATGTTACATCACTTCCATAAGCTGTCCCTAAACTGTTTGTGGCATAAGCTCTGATGTGATAAACAGTATTTGCGGTTAAACCAGTTAGACTACTTTTAAAACTGCCTGTACCTGTTCCGTCTGTCGTTTTGCTGTTTGCTATAGTTGGGTTTGCACTTATACTCCAACATACTCCTCGAGCAGTAACACTTGCACCGCCTTCAGTAGAAATATTTCCTCCACTCGTGGCGGTAGTTTGAGCAATACTTGAAGCAGATGTTGTTGTAATTGTTGGTAAATTTGCGAGAGTAGTAAATGTAACATCACTTCCATAAGAAGTCCCTAAGCTATTGGTAGCATAAGCTCTTATGTGATAAACAGCATTTGCTGTTAAACTTGTCAGACTACTTGCAAAACTGCCTGTACCTGTTCCATCTGTAGTTTTGCTGTTTGAAGTCGTTGGATTTGGAGTTGTGCTCCAACAAACACCTCGAGCAGTAACACTTGCACCGCCATCAGAAGTGATATTACCTCCACTTGTGGCTGTGGTTTGAGCAATACTTGAAGCAGATGTTGTTGTTAATGTTGGTAAAACATAATTAACAAGAGTAGTAAAGGTTACATCACTACCATATGAAGTTCCTATGCTGTTAGTAGCATAAGCTCTAATATGATAAATAGTGTTTGCGGTTAAACCTGTTAGATTACTTGTAAAACTCCCAGTTCCAGTTCCATCAGTAGTTTTGCTGTTTGCTGTTGTTGGATTTGTACTTGTGCTCCAACAAACTCCACGGGCAGTAACAGCTGCTCCGCCATCATTACTTATATTTCCTCCACTTAAAGCAGAACTGGTAGTTATGATTGAGGCATCAGTGGACGAAATCACAGGTAATAAGGGTTTCGTACTTTCACCAAAGAAGAAATCATCCCAAATAACAGTTGATCCTGCATAAGTTCTAACAGCAAAGCTAAATTGTGTAATTCCTGATGGAAATTTAAACGAATACGAATACTCATGCCATGTTCCTGAAGTTCGATTGTCTAATAAATATCCATTCTGGTCATTTCCAAATGTACCTGGCGAAAGAATAATATTTCCTCCCGGTCCATGCAGGGGTATATAATAAAGTAAAGAATCTGCATGAGTTGCTGGGACTGCATAATAAGTGAGCGGTGTAACCCCTGGGGCACTGCTAACTAATCCACTCCAAATCCGTGCATCAGTTCCATCACCTACCTTAACCAAGTATGAAAAAGAAAGCTTGTAAGTAATATTGGTATCAAAAGTACTGACACCAGTAGGTGGAACTATGATTTGCTGAATGATGTAAGTTCCAGTTGGGTTTGCTATTTGGAAAGAATTTCCATTCCCCGTTGTTGAATTTGCACTTTGTGTAACAGTCCCTCCAACAGTAGTAGTAAGTGTCCAAGCTGTAGGAACACCAGCGGACCAAGTTTCAAAGCTCGGATTTGCTAAAAAATTTTGATTACTTGTGGTAAAAATTAACTGATTTCCATATGTTGTACCTTCACTATTAGTAGTATACGCTCTTATATAATATATAGTATTTGGTGTCAATCCGGTTATAGAACTTGTAAATGAACCAATACCTGTACCATCTACAGTTTTACTATTAGCTGTAGTTGGATTTGCAGTTGTGCTCCAGCAAACACCACGTGCAGTAATACTTGTTCCTCCATCAGAAGTAATACTACCTCCACTCGTGGCTGTGGCTTGAGCAATACTTGAAACAGATGTTGTTGTAATTGTTGGCCAACCAGCTAAAGTACTAAAGGTTATGTCATTCCCATAAGAAGTTCCTATGCTATTGGTTGCATAAGCTCTTATGTGATAAATATTGTTTGAGGTTAAACCTGTCAGACTACTTGTAAAACTGCTTGTACCAATTCCATCAGTTGTTTTGCTGTCTGCTACAGTTGGATTAGCATTTGTACTCCAACATACACCACGTGCTGTTAAATTAGCACCACCATCAGATGTAATACTTCCACCACTAGTGGCAGAGTTTGAAGTAATCATTGAAGCATCCGTTGTTGTAACTGTTGGTAACAAGATAGGTTCGTTTGTATTATAAACACAACGTATAGAAAATCCGTTATTCTTACTCATGTAACTTCTGTAGGGATTATTGTAATTGTATTTCAAATTTCTCCACCATACTAGATCAACATTATACTCCGTTAGACTCCACCAGTAACCATATGATCCAAAACCTCCGTAGTTTCCGTTAGTATTAATTCGAATTCCACCAGGTAGAGCAGTGAAGCCAGATCTATTATTTGCTTTTAAATCATTACCAATACAGCCTATAACTGTATAAATCAACCAATCGGTATTAGCTGAAAGTGCTTTCCCTATTTTATTGTCTACGATTGTTCCATCGTAATTATATCCATTTGTGATTAAGTAGTTTTGAAGAATTATCCATTCAGCATCTCTTGGTACATGCCAACCAATTGGAGCAATTATATTTGTATTTGCTGCATACCAATTATATAATGCTCCATAAGTGTTTTTATATGTTGTAATGTCATTGTTATACCAACAATAAGCACTCGTAGAAAGGCTACCCCAAGTAGTATTGTCAGTTACATTTGAAATGCTTGTTCCGTCATTGTATTTTGTAGTTTTTAGGTTTTCAGCCATCCATACCTGAGTTCCGATTGTTACAGTAGAATAATAGTTACCATCAGCATCTTTACATTCAACAAAGTTGAAATTCATTGTTTTACTTGCCGTAACAATATCCGTCATTACAGAAACATAATTACCTGAAAATCCTTTGTATAGAATTAAATCTCCCTGATTATAGGGCATGGTAATGGCGGTTGTTTTTGCTTTTTGAGGGCTATTGGATGCTGTTTTCTCAAACCCTGTAAATTCGATTCCTGCAGTATAATTAGATTGACTGAGTATTTTGGCAGTATGTAATGTCCCGTTTTCATTGAACTGAATTGCATAAGCACCTTTTGGTAAGGTAAGTTGAAAAGTATTGACACCAATATTCAAATTCTTGATCATTCCTACCAAATTTCTACCATCAACTCCAAATACATTGATAGTAGTATTTCCACCACTGTTGGAATAATAACTAACAGTTGCTTTATCCTTTATTGGGTTAGGATAGATATGAAGCGTTTCATCATTTGCACTAATCTGATTAATAGCTGTAAGTTGTAAAGTATTTCCGGTTGTAACAGTAATCGTTGTACTCTGTGTGAGGTTTTGCACAATTACTTTGTCAATGGTATTACTTGCTCCACTTGCCGTAAAGCTAACCGTGTAATTAAAAGCACTAATTGTACTACTAATCAATAAAAATAATGAACTCAAAAGAGTTACAGAATAGTAAGATAATGTTTTCATAATATTTAATTTAAATGATTTATAAAATGAATGCTTTGTTGCAAATTGGACACAAAAAAAGCGTGAACAATAACTGTATCACACTCTTGAGGTCTTAGACTACCCGTATAAAATGATAAGTTAAAGCCCACGCGTTTAGCGCAGGCGTTTACTAACTTATTCCATTTTATACTCTGAAAGTGTCTAAGTTTCAAGAATGGGAATAAAAGCTAACGCTTTTGATAATATGTAATGCCGCTGTCGCTACAGCGGACGAGAAAAATCATTGAGAAATGTATGTCTTTTTTAGTCAAAACACTCAGTATTGCAAAAATAGATATATTTTTTTGATAATAGATGTAAATACAGATTTATTTGAGTAATTGTTTGTCAATTTTTTTATTGGACTACTATCATACCACCATTCATCCTTATATTTATTTACACAAATATAATCAATTCTGTTGATTTACATTGGGTAATAGATTATTGATTATGTGCTATTTAAGAATTAAAAAAGCATCAACCCGAATCCTCGAATTGATGCTTTTCTTATAAAAGTAAATTTGTAAATAGCCTAAATTCTAGCTTTAATCGCTTTTGTTTCAGCTTCAAAACCCGGTTTTTCGAGCAATGCAAACATATTTTTCTTGTATGCTTCAACGCCTGGTTGGTCGAATGGATTTACACCCAATACATAACCACTTATTCCACAGGCTTTTTCGAAGAAATAAAGCAATTGACCTAAATAATATTCGTTTAGGCGAGGTAATTCAATTTTTAAATTTGGAACACCACCATCAATATGTGCAATCATAGTTCCTAATTCGGCCATCTTATTTACTTCGTCAACACGTTTTCCGGCTAAGAAATTTAAACCATCTAAATTATCCTCCGAAGTAGGGAAAATTTTAGTATAATTGCTTTCTTTTACCGAAATAACTGTTTCAAATATTGTACGTTCACCTTCCTGAATCCATTGACCCATAGAGTGTAAGTCGGAAGTAAAATCAACTGCAGCTGGGAAAATTCCTTTATTTTCCTTACCTTCGCTTTCGCCATAAAGTTGTTTCCACCATTCAGCAATATAATGCATTTTAGGATGGAAGTTAACAAGAATTTCAATGTTTTTTCCGTTTTTGTAAAGTTCGTTACGAACTGCAGCATATTGAGCAGCCGGATTTTCTTCAAAAGAAGTCTCTAGCCCGCAAACTGTTTCCATTTTCACTGCACCTCCAACAAATTGTCGAATATCAAAACCTGCAACTGCTATTGGAAGTAAACCTACAGGAGAAAGTACCGAGTAGCGACCACCAATATTATCTTCAATTACGTATGTTTTATACCCTTCCTGAACTGCCAAAGTGCGCAAAGCACCACGTGCTTTGTCGGTAATGGCAACAATCAGCTTTTGAGCTTCGGCTTTTCCTTGTTGCTCTTCCAATTGGGTTTTTAATAAACGGAATGCCAATGCAG
>JBMOHG010000078.1:0-10468 GCA_049317965.1 Paludibacter sp. | reverse complement strand
TTGAGAAAACCGAAGTTGGAGATTTAATTATAAACGAAGTAATGTTTGAAAACCCAGAGAATTCATTAGAGTATATTGAAATTTTCAACAATTCTGAAAAAGTACTTGATGTGTCGGGATTAATATTTACAACTCGTAAAACTGATGGCTCGTTTAATACAGGAAATTCAATTCCACCAAAATCCACCTTATTGCCCAATGAATTTTTAGCAATTTGCTCCAATGCTGAAATTGTAAGAAGTTATCATGCTTGTCCAACAGAAAGTAAAATTGTGACTACCGATTGGAGTACACTTAACAACGAAAGTACAACTTTGGTATTGATTAATGCTTCAAAAGATACAATTTATGATGAGTTGACATATAATGTAAAATGGCATCACGCTTTGGTGAAAAATCCAAAAGGTGTAGCACTTGAGCGAATAAATCCAAACTTACCAACTCAAGATGCAGCGACTTGGCATTCAGCATCTTCCGAAACAAATTATGGTACTCCGGGATATAAAAACTCACAATTCAGAGAAATAAATTCAACAACATTAATTGAGAAATTTGTTTGGACTGATCCCGAAGCTTTTTCACCGGATAATGATGGTGTAGATGATATTTGTTTCATTCGATACAAAACCGATAGTAATGGTTATATTGCAAATGCAGTAATTTTAAATGCAGTTGGGATGAAGGTTTTTCAATTAGCATCCAATATTTTACTCTCTAATCAGGGTTTTCTCGTCTGGGATGGACGAACGACTACAGGAAAAAATGCAAATGCTGGTATTTATATTCTTTATTTTGAGATGTTTAATCCTGAAAATGGTATAAGAAAACAATTCAAACTTCCTATTGTTGTTTCATGTAGATAATTTTGAATTATTAACATGCTATTATCCAACTAATCACTATCTTTGCAGCGTTTTTTAAAATCACCCCTAACCCCTAAAGGGGGATAAGAAAAAACCAACAAATATTCTTATAAAATCAAAAAAGACAAATATTTATTAATACTAACTTAGTTCCCCCTTTAGGAACTAATGGTAATTTAAAAGAAATGGAAAAAGTAAGTTATGCATTAGGATTAAGTTTGGGCACTAATCTGCTGGGAAGTGGAGTTACTGCATTGAATTATACATTGATGGCCAAAGGAATACAAGATGTATTGGAACAAAACAAACCCGACATGAGTTATGAGGAAGCTCAAGCGGTAATAAACGAATTTTTTACAGCGTTACAATCAAAAATGAGCGAAAAAGGACAAAGTGAAGGAAAAGCATTTTTAGCAGAAAATGCTAAACGCAATGAAGTTGTAACACTTGCTAGTGGATTACAATATGAAATTATGTCATCAGGAACCGGAGCAACACCAAAAGCCAGCGACTCAGTAAAAGTTCATTACCACGGAACAACAATCGATGGAAATGTTTTCGACAGTTCTGTTCGTCGTGGCGAACCAGCAACATTTGGCGTAACACAAGTTATTAGTGGATGGGTTGAAGCATTACAACTAATGCCTGTAGGCTCAAAATGGAAATTATTTATTCCATCTGATTTAGCTTATGGAGCACAAGGTGCAGGACAAGCTATAGCACCACATGCTACTCTGATTTTTGAAGTTGAATTATTAGACATAGTATAATTGGGAATTAAAAAAAAATTTATAACAAAAAATTCAATAGTAAAAAATGAAAAAAACGGTTTTAATTTTAATGGCAATTAGCCTTGTTTTTGTATCAGCTGATGCAAAAGACAAAAAAGACAAAAAGAACAAGAATGCTGAAGCAGTCGTTGTAGTACCTGTAAAAGTATTTACAAACGATGTTGACTCAATGAGTTATGCACTCGGATTAAATGTTGGTGCTGATTTTGGAAAAAACATCAAAGGAATTCCCGGTGGTAAAGCAAATATTGATTTATTGATAAAAGGCTTTTCAACTGCAATGAAAGGCGATTCGGCATTGATGACTCCTGAGTTTGCTAACGAATTTTTCAAAAAATACATTACAGCTGCTCAAGCTAAAGACACAGAAGTAAAAAAGGCTGACGGCGAAAAGTTTTTAGCTGAAAATAAAACAAAAGAAGGTGTAAAAACAACTGCAACTGGTTTACAATATCAAGTATTGAAAGCTACTGAAGGAGTTAAGCCAAATGCTACTGATTCAGTAAAAGTTCATTATGTTGGAACTTTAGTTGACGGAACTAAATTTGATAGTTCTGTTGATCGTGGCGAACCAATCACTTTCCCATTAAACCAGGTTATTCCGGGATGGACTGAAGGCGTTCAATTAATGTCGGTAGGTTCAAAATACAAATTCTTTGTCCCTTATAATTTGGGATATGGCGAAAAAGGTGCCGGTAATGGTGCTATTCCCGGATTTGCTACTTTAATTTTTGAAGTTGAATTATTGGATATTAAACCGCTGAAAGAGATTGTACCTGTTACCGAAGTGAAACCTGCTGTTGTTGCTCCTAAAGGACAAAAAGCAGCAAAACAATCAAAAGTTGCAACAACTCCGGCTGTAAAAAAAGCAAAATAAACAACAAATAATAAATCACCCCAAGTGTTTGATTTCAAAGCATTTTGGACAAATAAATTCATAAATAATAAATAAAATGAAAAAACAAAGTATTTTATCGTTGGTAGCTTTGGTTGCCATTTTTCTGCTTACTTCGTGTAACAAATACGAAGCAAAAACTGCTGAGTTGAAAACTCAAAACGACAGTTTAAATTACACACTTGGTTTGGCAAATGGCGATGGCATCAAAATGAATATGATGCAAAAAGATTCATCTGACAAAGCAATTGTTGCACTTATGGAAGCATTGGATAAAGCTTATAAATCTGGTGCTGACAAAGATGAATTGTATAAACTGGGTGTTCAAATTGGCAACTCTTTTAAACAACAAAAAGCAAAAGGTTTAATGGGTGATTCTACACTTGTTTTCAATAGTGATTTAGTAAAACAAGGATTGGTAAATGCATTGAATGGTTTTAAAGACGGAATGACAACTCAACAAGCACAAGAGTACATTCAGAAAACCATGATGGAAATTCAAACTAAGAAAATGGGTCAACAACCACAAATGTCGGCTCCACAACAAGAAGCTCCACAAGAAGCTCCACAACAAGAAGTTAAATAATCATTCAACAAATTTATAAATATACAGAAAAATGAAAAAACTGAATATATTAATCGCGGTGGCTATTGTGGCTGCATTTACGTTTTCTTCGTGCGATAGTAATAAAGCAAAATTACCAACATTGAAAACTCAAATTGATAGTTTGAATTATGCTTTTGGTTTGGCTAATGGTGGCGGTATCAAAGACTATTATATCAAAGGCGATTCTGCTGATCAAAAAATCAAATCTTTACTTGCCGGAATGAAAGAAGGTATGAAGGGTGAAGTTGACGAAAAAAATGCAGAACTTGTTGACTTAGGTACAAAAATCGGTACAGCTTTGAAAGAACAAGATAAATCAGGCTTGATGGGTGATTCAACATTAAAAGTTGATATCAAGATTATTAAACAAGGGTTGATTAATGGTTTGAAAGGTTCGAAAGTACAAATGACCCCAGCTGAAGCTCAAACTTATTTGCAAACAACAATGCAAACATTACAAGCTAAAAAAATGGAAGCTCAATTTGGTCCTAACAAAGCTGCTGGTGAAAAATTCTTAGCAGAAAATGCAAAGAAACCAGGTGTATTTACAACTGCAAGTGGACTTCAATATGAAATTATTACAAAAGGAACCGGAGCAATTCCTTCAGATACCAGCAAGGTAAAAGTAAACTATCATGGAACTTTAATTGATGGAACTGTGTTTGATAGTTCTGTAGAACGCAAACAACCAGCTGTTTTCCCGGTTAATCAGGTGATTAAAGGATGGACAGAAGCTTTGAAATTGATGCCGGTAGGTTCAAAATTCAAATTGTATGTACCACAACAATTGGCTTATGCTGGTAATGCACAAGGAAAAATTCAACCTTTCTCAATGTTGATTTTTGAAGTTGAATTGTTATCAATAGAAAAATAAGTATTTAAATACCCTATAAGGGATATTATAAGAAAAAAAGCCGAAGTGATTTCACTTTGGCTTTTTTTATCAAAATGGATGGTGAAACAAACAAAAATATATCTTTTGTCTATAATTTTACGAATTTATTGATGTTTTTCTTTCATTTCCATTTATTTTATATATTTTTGCTGCCTAAATGATAACACAAATCAAATGTTATGGAGAAAATTGATCAATTAGACCGGAAGATTTTACAAATCATTACCAAAAATGCAAGAATGCCATTTAAAGATGTGGCAGAAGTATGTGGTGTATCACGTGCAGCAATTCATCAACGTGTTCAGAGATTGATAGATATAGATGTAATTACAGGTTCAGGCTATACTGTGAATCCAAAAATGCTTGGTTTTCAAATGTGCGTTTATATTGGTATTACATTGGAGCGTGGTTCAATGTACAAAGAGGTAGTACAGGAATTAGAAAAAATTCCTGAAATTGTAGAATCGCAATATACTTTGGGCAACTATACAATTTTGATAAAATTATATGCCAAAAACGATGAACATCTTATGGAATTACTCAATTCACGTATACAAGAGATTCCAGGTGTGGCAACTACAGAAACGCTAACTTCATTGGATCAGCGTATCAGGAGGTCTATTCCAATAGAATAGAGACCCCCTGACCCCTAAAGGGGAAAAAGACATCAATCTTAAGGGCAAAGAATACAGAAATCGAAATTAAAATATACAAATTTATTAAAGTCCCCTTTAGGGGATTTAGGGGTCTATGGAAACAGTAGTTAGTGGCATTCGCCCAACAGGAAACCTTCACTTAGGAAATTATTTCGGCGCTTTGCGCAATTTTATCAGTATGCAGAACGAGCATAATTGCTACTTTTTCATTGCCGATTATCATTCACTTACCACACATCCTACACCTCAGGATTTACATGGAAATGTTCGTCAGATTCTTGTTGAATATCTGGCAGCGGGACTCGATCCAGAAAAGGCAACGCTTTATATTCAGAGCGATGTACCCGAAGTAGCTGAGTTATATTTATATCTGAATATGAATGCTTATATTGGTGAACTTGAGCGTTGTACATCGTTTAAAGATAAAATTCGTCAACAGCCACAAAATGTAAATGCAGGATTATTAACTTACCCAACATTGATGGCTGCCGATATTATTATACATCGTGCAACAAAAGTACCGGTGGGAAAGGATCAGGAGCAACATTTAGAAATGACAAGGCAATTTAGCAATCGTTTCAATCGTATGTATAATGTCGATTATTTCCCCGAACCACAGGCATTTAATTTTGGTAACGAATTGATTAAAATCCCCGGACTGAACGGAAGTGGAAAAATGGGTAAATCGGAAGGTGAGGGAAATGCCATCTATTTTGCAGATGAACCGGAAGAAATTCGCAAAAAAGTGATGAAAGCTGTAACAGATGCAGGACCCACTGAACCAAATCAAATCAAATCCGAACCCATTCAGAATATATTTCAATTAATGAAGGTGGTTTCAGCTCCGGAAACATTCAATTTCTTCGACGAACAATACAATACCTGTCAAATTCGCTACGGTGATATGAAAAAACAACTAGCAGTGGACATGATTGCTTTTACAGAACCATTTAGGGAGCAAATAAAGGCCATTTCAGCCGACGAAGCCTACATTTCAAAGGTTGCGCGCATGGGGAAAGAAAAAGCGCAGGAAAGTGCTGCCAAAACAATTCGTGAGGTGCGAGAGATTATTGGTTTTAAAAAGTTTTGAAAAATAACTTTTAGATAGAAGTAACAAGAAAAAAGCTTGCTCCATTGTTTGGAGCAAGCTTTTTAATATTTAACCGATTAACAACTGAACCAATAACTATTTATACAAGCACAAATAGGGTGTATCTTCTGTGCATTTTACTTTGAAACGAACACCTTTTGCAACTTCAAAACTTTCAAATTTATTGTAAGTTTTCCATTCTGTTTCGTTCGGTTGTTGAATGGTTAATTGACCCGAAATTACAGTCATAATTTCAACTGTGTCAGTGCCAAAATCATATTCACCTGCTGCCATAACACCAACAGTTGCTCTACCTTCTGCCGATTCCAATCCGATAGACACTACTGTTCCATCGAAATACTGATTTGTTTTAAACATAAGATTTTTTGTATGTAAAATTAATTAATATGCAATAACTGCTCAAAAACTGTATTTTATTGCAAAGATAAGATTATTTCTAATGTTTTCAAATTGTTTTTTGTGTTTTAAACCGACATTTAAAAGAACATTTACTATGCTAACCTTTCGCTATTTGTTTGTTATTACTACCTTTGCGCTCATAATTTTCATTGTTTTTTTTCAATATATTTCAATATGAAACGATTAAGTGTTTTATTTACGACCCTTCTGGTTTGTTTATTTGTATTTTCAAAATCTCAAGTTGACACCATTTCAATTTACTGTCCCATAATGCAAAAAGAGATAAAAAGTGTGGTTGTACTTCCCGATAGTTATAACAAAAAAAGTAATTATCCGGTAGTGTATCTACTTCATGGATATAGCGACAATTATGCAAAATGGATTAATACAGTTCCATCTATCAAAACGTTAGCCAATGAATATCAATTAATTTTGGTTTGCCCCGATGGAGGTTATAGTAGTTGGTATTTTGACAGTCCGATTGATTCTACATTTCAATACGAAACTTTTATCACAAGGGACTTACTTCCATATATCGATCAGCATTATTCTACTATTGCCGACCGTTCGGCACGTGCTATTACTGGTTTAAGTATGGGTGGGCATGGTGCATTGTATTTGGCTATTCGAAATAGAGATTTATTTGCCAGTGCAGGTAGTATGAGCGGTGGGGTTGATTTGCGGACTTCAACTAAGAAATTTGATATTGCAAAACGTATTGGAAGTATTGAAACAAATGCAGCAGAATGGGATAACAGATCGGTTGTGAATATGGTCAGTGATTTGAAAAATAAAGAGCTGAATCTGATCATTGATTGCGGAGTTTCTGACTTTTTCTACCAAATTAATGCCGATTTGCATCGCAGGTTAGTGGCATTGAATATTGATCATGATTACATAGAACGTCCTGGTTCGCACAACTGGGATTACTGGACCAATTCTATTCAATATCAGCTACTTTATTTTGATAGATGTTTTCATAGAACTAAAAGTAAATAGATTTAATTGAATAATAAAATATTATTTCTAGTGTTTGTTAGTTTTGTTATTTCATGTAAATCATTGCTAAACAACATTTTCAAATAGTCACATTATCAAATTAACTTTGTATTAGATTATATTTCCATCCTTCATTTCTATCACTCTGTCCGACAAGGCAGCGAGTTCCTTATCGTGAGTTACAATAACAATAGTAAGTCCGAATTTATCGCGCAAATCGAACAGTAATTTATGTAATTCGTCTTTGTTTTTAGAATCCAAACTTCCAGATGGTTCATCGGCTAAAATAAGTGATGAATCGTTTATCAATGCTCTAGCCACCGCAACCCGCTGTTTTTCACCACCCGAAAGTTCATTGGGTTTATGTTCGTTACGGTCCGAAAGTTGCAGGTAAGTAAGTAATTCTTTTGCCTTTTGTTCGGTTTGCTTTCTGTCTTTTCTGGCAATTAAAGCTGGAATCATCACATTTTCAAGTGCGGTAAATTCGGGTAATAATTGGTGAAACTGAAAAATAAAGCCAATTTGTTGATTGCGAAATTTGGCTAAATCCTTTTCTCCAAGTTTACTAAAATCCATGTCATTTACCAGAACATTTCCACTGTTTGGTTTGTCAAGTGTTCCTAAAATTTGAAGTAAAGTTGTCTTCCCTGCACCACTTGGGCCTACAATGGAGACAATCTCACCTTTTTTTATGTCTAAACTCACGCCCTTTAAAACCTCCAGTTCGCCAAAACTTTTGTGAATGTCTTTTGCTTTAATCATAAATTAATTACAAGTTACAAGTTACAAGTTACGATACGGTTTTGGATCATAATTTGAAACTCTAAATTTTCTGCAAAGTTATTAGTTTATAGCAATAAACACACATTTCTTGGACAAAAAAATTGTACCTTTGTCCTGTTTTCGTATAAATAAAAGAAAATTACAACGTTGTGATGGTACAGGATGCCGAATTAGGAACAATAGAATTCATTCGTAGCGAACGCTCAAAACATATTCGCGTGCGTATTCTAAGTAAAGGTTTACGCGTAACGATGCCTCATAAATCATCCGAAGTAGATGCAATGAAATTTATCAATTCTATAAGGAATAAAATTATTCAAAAGCAGGAAAAAATAGACAAAGGTCTAAAAAAATCCAATATTCTTATAAATGAAAACACCCAACTTCAAACTCTTACTTTTAAGGTAGAAGCAAGACCTATAGCCCGAAAGAATATATTTTTTTCATTAAAAAACAGCATATTAAGTATTGAATTTCCTATTGGCACAAATTGTGACGACCCAAAAACGCAGGAACATTTCTGGAATGGAATCAGTTATTTTCTTCGCAAGGAAGCCAAGCGTCTTTTACCCGACCGAACTAAACAATTGGCAGATAAATATGGTTTTAGTTTTTCAGACGTGAAAATACAGTCGAGTAAAACCCGTTGGGGAAGTTGCTCAAGGGCAAAAAGTATCAACTTATCACTTTATTTGATGCTTGTACCACAACATTTAATCGATTACGTTATTTTGCACGAACTCTGCCATACAAAAGAAATGAATCATGGGGTCAATTTCTGGATTTGGATGGACAGAGTCACCAATGGAAAAAGCAAAGAATTACGCACAGAATTGAAAAAATATAATATGCCGCAATAGAGGTTTGAAAGTTATTTATTTGAAAAGTTTGAAAATTGTTTTAGCACCAAATCGAGCAATTTTCTAACCTCTCAAATTCTTCAAATTTTCAAATTTTCAAATTTCTTTAACATGAACTGGAACCAACTACTTTCTACAAAACGCTTCGGAATGGAAGCTTATCATGAAAAGCGAGCCGATGATCGCACTGAATTTCAGCGCGATTACGATCGGTTGATTTTTTCTGCACCATTTCGTAGGTTACAAAACAAAACACAGGTTTTTCCATTGCCCGGAAGTGTATTTGTTCATAATCGGTTAACCCATAGCTTGGAGGTGGCATGTGTAGGACGGTCTTTAGGCATAAATGTGACACATCAATTGCGTGACAAAAAGAATGTTACTTCGCCTTTTTTAGATGATATTGGTTCTATTGTTTCGGCGGCTTGTTTGGCACACGACTTAGGGAATCCTCCTTTTGGACATTCGGGCGAAAAAGCCATTGCCACTTTTTTTTCCGAAGGAAACGGGCAACATTTGAAAGATAAAATGAGTGCCGAGGAATGGAAAGATTGCACTTGTTTCGAAGGGAATGCCAATACATTTCGGTTACTCACTCATCAGTTTATCGGTCGACGTACAGGTGGATTTGTTCTAACATATAGCACTTTGGCATCTATTGTAAAATATCCGTACGCTTCGATTAATTCTGATACTAAAAAGCAAAAATTTGGTTTTTTCGACTCTGAAAAAAGTGATTTTGAAAAGATAGCTAAAGAGTTGGGTATTCCACAATCACCCGAAAATCCAACCCGTTTTGCCCGTTATCCTTTGGTGTATTTGGTAGAAGCGGCCGACGATATTTGTTATCAAATTATGGACATTGAGGATGCACATAAATTGAAAATTTTGACCACTAACGAAACAATTTCTTTGTTTCTGGGTTATTTTGATGAACAACGCAAAGAACGAATTCTCGAAACCATGCAAATGGTGACGGATGAAAACGAACAAATTGCCTATTTACGGTCGTCGGTTATTGGAAAATTAATTGACCAATGTTCTACAGTTTTTGTCGAAAATGAAGAGGCAATTTTATCTGGTACTTTCACCAAGTCACTTATAAAACATTTGCCGGAACAATCGGCAAAGGCGTATGAAAATTGTTCAAAAACGGCTTTCAAAAAGATTTATAGATCTTCGGAGGTACTTGATGTAGAATTGGCGGGTTATAAAATTATTCTGACGCTGCTTGATAATTTAGTAACTGCGGTTTTGAATCCAGAGAAAGCCTATTCGCAACAACTGTTGATGCGAATTCCCGAACAATTTGAAACAGAAAACGAAAGTACTTATGGAAAAATAATGGCGGTTCTCGATTATATTTCCGGCATGACTGATGTTTATGCATTGGATTTGTATCGAAAAATTACAGGGATGAGTATTCCTACATTATAAATCGGCCCCTAGCCCCTAAAGGGGAACTAGACGCAGTTTTCTTATTATCTTAAACCAAAAAACTGAACTTTCAAACTTCAAACCTTCAAACTTTGTTATGGCTTTCACACCTTTCAAACCAAATAAAATTGGACTAATCCAACTTACCGATATTGATTTACGTGAAATTGTT
>JBMOHG010000077.1:0-10535 GCA_049317965.1 Paludibacter sp. | reverse complement strand
CTTCCATACCAGGTTGGTAGAACACATATTCATAGCCCATTTGCCTTGCATAAACGAGATTCTGATGCGGATTCTCATCCCAGCAAATGCCGTAGAAATTGCGGTATTCGGAGGTATGAATTACTTTCTTTACATTTTGTGATATTACAGTTCCCGAGAATGATAACATAAAAACACTCAATAAACCAAGTACCAATTTATAATTTACTGTTTTTCTCATATCCTATTTGTAATTAAATTTGATTTGTTTCCTATTTTATTGATTTATGGAATAAAATACTCCATAAATATTCACCCATATCAAGCATAAAATGCTAATCTAAAACATAATTCTATTTAAAATGAACAATATAGCACTTCAGAAGTGCATCGGCATTAATTGGTTTTATGCTGTTTTTGGAAATTGAGAAATCTGCATTTGCATCCTTCATTTCGCAAAAAAGCCCATCAGTACTATAAATTGCTTTTATTTTTTTGCCTTTCGGAAGAGATATTGCACCATCTTGTTTTAATAGAACAAAGAATAATTTGCCTGTTTTTGGTTGAATAATTGAAATGACATCCGGACTTACAAAAGCTGTAGGACTTTGATAAACAGTACCATCCCATTTTCTGACTTCTTGAGGAGTTTTGTTTACGTTTTCCCAGTTTGCTAACACACGAATTAATTTCAATCGTGCCGGAACATCCACAATGCTTTTATATGATGGCATATCACCCGTGCCACCAAATCGTCCGTACCAATTGAACCAAGCTTTGTTAATAGCTGCTTTTGCAGCATGAACGCGATTAATTGAGTCGGTATAAAGAGCAGGTGGGGTGCTACATAAATGTTCTTTATCAATTAGCCCACTAGCTAAAATTCGTTCATCATCCACAAACTGTGTCCCTTTGTTTTCCTGCGAAATAATATCAGGCATAATTTCTTTAGCATCAGCACGTTTTCTGATTTTATTTATCCAATGATCATACGGAGAATAGGGCTCCATAATTGTTTTCATGTGAGGATATTTTTCCCGTGCTTTATTAAAAAGCAATTTGTAAAATTCAGCTGTACCATCGCTATGAGTGGCATAATCGTGAACTGTATTACCGTAACGGATGCTAAAATCACCCCCTGTAAAATAGGCTAAGCCAACAGGTAATCCCTTTTTCACATTAACTTCACCGTTCCAAAAATCACCTTGCAAATCAGGTACATCCCATGCAAAACCACCAAAATGAAATCGTGGATTCTTGGATTCGAGAAAGTTTACATATTTCAAAATACTGTCAACAGTTTGCTCCACTATTCTCTTTTGCTGAAAATCGAGTTGGGTGGAAAAACCGTTATGTACAAACCAACCCGTAGCAATATTATAAGGAAATTTGCTTGTAGTATCTTTCAATGCGGAATTAGTTAAAAATTCCGAGATTTCTTTCTCGGTATATGTTTTGTTAATGTAAACATAACGAGGATATACATTAAATTCGGGTGATTCAAGATAGAAATACAAATCGTTCGAGAGCGAATCGTCTTCCATTCCATGTTGATAAAACACATAGTCGTATCCCATTTGTCGGGCATAGACGAGATTTTGATGTGCGTTTCTATCCCAACAAATGCCGTAGAAATTACGATATTCGGGATTTGGATTCTTAGTTTTTGTTGAATTTTCTGCATTCATTTGAATGGAAATGCAAAATAAAATTGCAATAATAATTGCATTGAATTTAAAATTTACTCGTTTCATTTATTGATGTTTGTTGTAATTATATTAATGGGTTTTATTTCCGGAATCATAAGTTTAATTATAGTCCAAGCAATAATATACACACTCCCGGCCATAGCAAAAATCAGCAAATAGCTATTTGTTAATTCCAACACTAAACCTATAACGGATGCTGAGATAGCTCCTCCAACTGCTGCACAAAACCCTGCAAGACCTGTTACTGAGGCTACAATATTTTTAGGATAAATATCCGAAACTATGGTAAAAATATTGGATGCCCAGCCCTGATGAGCAGCCGATGCAAGAGCAATAAGCAATACAGACACCCACAAATTGTTTACCATCGGCACAAAAATCAATGGAAGTGCGAGCATTGCGCATAATAAAATTGTTTTTTTCCGAGCTTTATCAACCGTGTTGCCTATTTTGATAAAATAGCCTGATATCCAGCCACCTGCAATGCCACCAAAACCTGCAAGTGAATATATGATGATTAAAGGCAAAACCACTTCTTTAATATTCACGCCTTGTGTTTTCTTCAAAAAATCAGGAGCCCAAAAAAGAAAAAACCACCAAACCCATTCAGAAACAAAACGGGACAGACAAATAGCGTAGGTTTGACGATAACGAAATAAGTCAACCCACTTTAGACTCACATTACTGGATTCTTCTTTATCAACTAAAATATGATTAAGTTCGGCTTTAGTAACTTTTTTGTGATTATTTGGTGATTTATAAATAGATAGCCAAAATATCAGCCATATAAAACCAAATAATCCGGTAATAATAAACGCCCATCTCCAACCGAAATTCAATGTAATATAAGTAACAATAATGGGTGCTACAATTGCACCGATAGTAGAGCCGGAATTAAAAATGCCGGTGGCTAATGCTCTCTCCTTTCGTGGAAACCACTCAGCCACAGTTTTAATTGATGCCGGAAAATTCGCCGATTCGCCAAGTCCCAAAAGAAATCTTGCCGATCCGAATGCAAAAACGCTTCGAGCAGCGGCATGTAACATTCCGCTAAAACTCCACACTATTATGGCAATAGAAAAACCAATACGTGTGCCGAGTTTATCCAACATCCGACCACTCAACAAAAGTCCAATAGCATAAGCACTTTGAAAGGCAGTAACTATTTGACCATAATTTATCTCGCTCCACCCCATTTCAGTTTCGATATAAGGTTTCAGAAGACCAATAACCTGTCTGTCAATGTAATTTATTGTTGTGGCAAAAAACAGCAACGCTACAATTCGCCAACGATAATTTCCAATTTTCTCGTACATTAAATTTAAGTATTAAAAGCAGTGTGATTAATAATAATTTGTTTATAAATAGCTTAGCAATCTTTGTATTCCAACCAGGCATCTCTGAAATGCTTTATAGTTTCCAATTTGGCATCAAATGGAGTATTACAACTTGCTGCAAGAATAAACCTGTTTTTAAAGGGCTTCATTCGTTCAAAAAGATTTTTAACGTAGTCAAAAACTGCCTCCTTTGTTGTTAGGTTTTTGAATTCCATGGCACTAATGCCGCCTGTAATGATAAAGTTATCGGAGGTCATCTGCATAGCTTCATCAAGTTCCACATCTCCAAAAGGAGGGAAAGCCACACCTTCTAAACCATCAACTCCCAGAGATGAAATTAACTCCAGATTTTCTCGTTGGTTTCCACAAGCATGAATAAAAAATTTAGCTCCGTGTGCATGACAAATTTCACTGGCTTTTTGGTAGAACGATGCAGAATACATTTCAACATACATGGGTGGATGAAACATGGCATCCAGATTATCCATTGCCATAATTGCTTTCACGCCATTGCTTACACATTCTTCAATTGCTTCGAGTTGAGCTTTTTCATGCACATCGAGAATTCTCTGTGCCTGTTCAGCTTGATCCATAAGGAAATAGACCGTTTGAACAGGATTCATAACCAAATGCAATAATTTTAAGGGGCTGAAAAAATCTCCAACTACAACAATACCATTTTCACCTACTTCATTCTGGATTGCTTCAAATTTTTGGGGATTAAATTTCCAACTACGGGCAGCTACAAACTCTTCCAACAAGTCGGCCTGACTGGCATAATCGGTTATTAAATGCTCTTTTTGTATTACAGTCGATTCCGAAAAAATATACTTTAATTGTTCTGTTAAAGTACCCGATTTTAGCTGATATGTTTTATCAATAACGATATCACGATTCGCTAAAACAGTTTTTTCCTGATTTACATTTCCGGCAAATACTTCTTCGCAAATACCACCGAACCAATAATCTTCGTGCTTGCAATAAATATTCCGACTAAAAACGTCAAGTCCCAAATATTGAATTAATTCCAATTGGGTGTTACAATGTTTAATTTCGTCGGGAAGTGTTCCATGATTTTTGTTATGAGCAAACCATTGCCAATAATTGGGTGCATATACAATGCTATGAGGTTGTTGATTTTGAAATACTTTTTTTAGATTGCTTTCGTTCATATTCATTTTAAATTTGTTTTAATAGTTGATTAAATCTAAGTGTTGGAAAAGGCCGTATGTACTCGTAGATTAAAAACTTAAATAAACGAATCACGCTTATAGGTATTCTGAATGAGAATATTTCATGAAAAAAAATTAATAATTCCTATAAACCCGAATTGCATTTAGAATTGGTTCTCCTGTTCCTTTTTTGAAATTAACTGTAATCCCCTGATTATCTGCAACATCAACAATAAATTTTTTACTAACCAAACGAGCTTCGCCATACTCTTTGGTTAAGTTTAATCCGTTGATTACATTCGTTTTATTAATATCCACATCAAAAATACGTCCGGCAAAATCTTCTTTCAAGGCATCGTTTCCTAAATTATAAATTGATATTTGTTGCTCCTTATTTGTTTGCAGTTCTGCAAAGTACAGGCAAACCGTATATTTTCCATCAGGAACATCCATTTTAAACGCTTCAATTCCCAATCGAGCTGTTTGAAAAACCGGATCATTGGTAGTGCCCCAAATATCAAATTCAGAAGCAGGTTGTGAACCAAACATCGCTTGTTTTATGTAGGGTTTTCCGCCAACAAATCCCCAACTACCTGCTGAATATTCCTTCTCGGGCAACCATATTACTGATTCTTTTTTATCTTCGAAAAAGCGTTTAGAACCCAACATAACATTGATTTCTGTAAAAGGCTGTACGGAATCTTTTAAACTCAAAGGAATGGCTCTAAAGTCAATTTTTTCCTGATCCCTTATTACTCCATTTTCGGTGTTTGTTGTAGCATCTAATACATTTATTCCGTTTATGAAAGGTACTTCAAACTTAGCGATATTAGCTTCAACCGTTTTATTTCCAAGACTTTTACCATTGAGAAACAATTCCACCGATTTCTGATTAGAATACACTTTTACCGGTTGAAAACAAACATTGTTTTTATCCAGATTTCCACCTCTAATTTTCCAGTTTGCACCACCAATGGCTAAAACAGGTGTTTTACTCAAAAATGCCTGATATTGTGAATAGGTATCTTTTATGGCTCTGTCGGGACCTACAATGCCTTTATTATTTACGTGAGGCACTGCATTTAATCTTTTTTCGGAAAAGAAATCGTTTAAATTCCAGATAGCAGCACCTGCCACATACGATTTTGACATGATGGATTGGATATAGCTTTCATGAAACAAATTGGCATATTCGGCAGTAAAATCAAAGCGTTCAGGCTGAAAAGAGTGTAAACGTGGGTCTACATCGGCACCATACTCTGAAAGAATAAACGATTTATCGGGAGCTTGTTTTTTTGCATTGTTTAAAGTTGTAATCAGATAATCAAATGTCTTCACATACCACCCAAAATAGGTATTGAAGCCAATAATTTGTGGAATAGCTGTAATTCCCGCCTTTGCATGTCTGTCAAAATCGTGAACTGGAATCATGGTATATCTTGCAGGATCATCCGCCTTTATCTGATTTTCGATTTTCAGAGCAAGTTCTCTCACCGAATTAAGGTATTGTTTATGACGAATGGAATCGTTAACGAATGGCAGTCGGAGCAGCACCTCGTTCATGTAGCCCCATATCATTATGGATGGACGATTATAATCCTGCAATACCATTTCGCGGGTTACGTTGAGGCAGTTTTGTGTGTAGGCATCTGTTTCAGTAATTTGATTGTTCAACGGAATTTCCACCGCACAAATAATACCCAATTTATCACACATTTCCAGAACTGTAGGATCTTGTGGATAATGCCCTAAACGCACAAAATTTGCCCCCATGGCTTTGAGTAGCTTTATATCCCGAATATGGATTTCATCAGGTAATGCATTACCCATGTCCTGAAAATCCTGAACACGGCATGTTCCAATTAACTTTGTCCATTTTCCATTGAGGAAAAATCCTTTGTCGGGTGAAAATTCGTACCAACGCAATCCAAGCGGATTCGACACTTCATCTAAAAGCAATTTTGTTTTTGCATCAATAATACGGGTAATTACTTTGTAAAGTGTTGGTGAATCGGGACTCCACAATGAGGGATTTATCACCTTTAACTCTTTTTGTTCAATTGTTTGGGTAGTACTTGGCAATACTTTGATTGCTGTACTAACCTTATTGATTAACTGACCTTTATCGGAAATAATACTGTTTTCGATAATTAGTTTTGATGGCAATTTATCATCATTTGTTACCAACGTTTTAATGCTAACTTGCGCTTCATTATCCGAGACCTTAGGTGTAGATATAAAAACACCCGACGATGCGAAATGAGTGGTGGCAAGATGTTGCTTTTCGGTATAAATCAAATATAAATCCCGATAAATTCCACCAAAAAAAGTAAAATCAGCCGAAATGGGAGGGACATCATCATTCACCCGATTAGATAATTTTATTGCTAAATTATTCTTCTGACCATACTGCACCAAACTACTGATATCGAAGCAGAAACGGGTATATCCGCCAATATGAGTTCCAACAAGTTTTCCGTTTACATATACTTCAGATTCCTGATTGGCGCCTTCGAAATAAATAAAAACCTGTTTTCCGGCTTTTTCGGTAGGAATAAATACAGACTTTCGGTACCAACCTGTTCCGCGAAAATAACCGGGTGTGTCGTCCACTGCATCAGTTTTGTTCCATGTATGCGGAACGGATACATTTTCCCATTTCAAATCATCAAAATCATTGGTTGAAGCATTGGCAAATTCGCCAATCGAAAAACGCCAGTTTTCATTTATAGACTCAACAACTCTTGGATTACTTGCAAATCCCGCATACGAGAATTGAAAACAAAGGAAAGTAAGAATAATTATTTTTTTCATTTTATTGATATTTTGCATGTTAACAACTTTATTTCTAATTAATTGCAGTGTTTTGAAGAATTTATCTGCTTTTCAATTTATTGTACTACAAATTCTCTGACACTCTTCACTGGTTGGTTACCAACCAAAATCTCCGCCTCCAACATATAATTTCCTTTTATCTCGGGCATTTCCAACTGAAACTTATTTGTCATTTTTCCTAAGGCTTCCATTTCGGCAGGCAATGATTGAGTTTTAATAGATTTGTCGGGATAAATGAGCGATAATTTGACAGAACCTGTCCACTTTTGATAAGTATCATTTATCAGGTTTACATTTATCTCGTACAGCTTTCCGGCATTTACTTTTTCATCCCAAAATTCAATCATTATGCCCACAGGACTGAAAGCGGGTTTCATATATTTCAGAAAGTTCGGCTCGTAAATCAAATTCTTCACATCGCTGAAATGGTCGCTTGTTTGACCACGTGGGACAATTGTGCGAGAATATCCCAATGAACAGAATTCAAATACACCCGCAGATTTATGATTTGTTCGCCAATATTCGGTTTTCATGGCTAACATTTTGGAGTATGTTTCCAATCGTTTTTCGGGTGTGTTTGCTTCGGGGAAAAGATTTGCAAAAATGGAATCGGAAAGTGTAGTAGGTGAACCATCGCGGTTAACCCAAAATTGACCATATTCATTCACAATAACCGGATTTTTCAAAGGTTTATTGGTTTTATTACTTTTTAGCACCCAATAATCAATAATATTTCGCGGTTTCATGAGTTTATCTTTTAAAACACCTTCTTTAATGGTTACCTTTTGTTTTTTCAAATCTAAGGTTTCGTAATAATCCCAAAAAAGATAATGGTGCGCTTCGGTTACATCCGTTTCGCTGGCAGGAGACGCCCAACCATTGTCCCAGGGGCGATTAGATAAATCTAACGAACGAACAGAATTTATTGCTGAGGCAATGATGGTTTGATCTTTTGTTTCGTTTTGAGCATCCCAAATCACCACACAAGGATGATTCCAGCGTTCGCGCATCCATTGTTTAAATTCGTTGGCAAGCTGGTTTGATGTCAATCGTCCGTTTGTGCCGTTTAAACATGAATCACCTTTTCCCCAAACCGGGTATTCATCCTGAATCAAAAAGCCAAGACTATCAGCTACTTCGTACCATTTTTCAGGTGGAAATCCTAATGTCGTACGCATTCCATTCCAATTGAGATCCTTAAAACTCTTATGAAGATTAGTTACCCATTGTTTGTCCCATGGTAATTCAGCTCTTTCGGAATCCTCGAAAAACCGAAACAAACATACGTTCGTTCCCCGCAAATAATAGGGTTTTCCATTGAGCAAAACCACACCCTTTTCGGGGTCGGTACTGAAAGAGCGCATTCCAAAACGTGTGATTTTATTATCGGCTCCGGTGGAAAGTTCCAACTCGTATAAAAACGGACTTTCGGGCGACCAAAGTTTCATATTCTGAATTTTAGTCCGAAAATCAATCAGTACTTTTCCTGCTTTTGACGGTTTGTGTTCAGTTACAAGCCCTTTGGCAACCACTTTCTTTGATATGAGCTCGCGAACCGTATAAGAAACAGAAATATTCTTATTTGTATTTTTATCGACTTCAGCAACGACTCTCAACTGTTCTTTTTCCATTTCAGGAACAGTTTGAACATTGGTTATAAATGGATTACCCGACATGATAATCGTTACATCATCGTAAATACCCGGGGTAAACTTTATTTTTTCAGCATCATATCCATTAATAACCGAATCAGGCAAATTATTACGACTACCTACAGCAATAATCAGTTCATTTTCTTGTCCTGATTTTTTCAGAAAAGATTTGATATTTAGTAAAGTAGGAGTAAAATTGTACATATTTTCACCCACTTTTTTACCGTTGATATAAACCCAAGTATGGTATTGTGCTTTGTTTATTTTGAGTTGTATTAAGTCCTTGTATTTTTCATTTATCGAAAAAGTTCTACGATACCAATACACAGAATTATTAAACATAATACTTGCCCCTCGTTCCCTGAAATACGTTTTCTCAGTAAATACAGGTGTTGACTCCAAAGCAGGAATTGCCATATCTACAATACCCGGAACAGGTATTTCTGAAGGAAAAACGGTTGGTTTAGCTGCATCTTTATCGGTTACAGCTATTTGCCATTTTCCATTCAAACTTATTTCTTTTCGTTGAGCCGAAAGGGTTATAGTAAATAATAAGAAGAAAATTAATGAATATGTTATCTTTTTCATTCTGTTGATAATTAATAAATTATGAAATAATCCAATTTTTAGAATTGCCAATTCTATGAAGTTTGAGCCTCTATTTGCCCAAAAAGGATGTTTATTATTTTTTAATAACTTCGCTATATTTATACAATGCAAAACTATTTGGTTTTACTAAACTAAATGAAATTTCACCACCATTTCCAACCTTGGTTTTTATAGCTTTTCCGCTGCCTAGTATTGGTGTTAAAACTACTGTTTTACCTGCGATTAAACGAGTATTTAGCGCAATAGTTGCTTCGTTATTGTCTTCACGAAACAGCAATATATAACCGCGATTTCCCTGTATGGATTGAAAACCGCACCAACTTTTCCCATTCGGCTCGTTTCCAATAGGCAAAATGGATCCTTTGTGAATATCGTGTTGAATTTCACGGTATTTTTTAATCAAACTTGCTGTTGGCATAGCTTCTTGTGGGAGATTTTGAGTTTCCATCCAAGCCAGTGGTTGTGCCATCATGGTAATTGCAAACAAGTAGTCGAACGAATAATTAGCCGGTGCAAACCGATCGTTTTTAGGATATTTATCGACATTGCGCCATTTGTTAAGAAATTCGATTTGCAGGTTTTGTGGAGGCATATATGCAGATAGCATCCAAAGGTTTCGCAACGACCAATATGGATAATAACTTGCCCATTCGGTATAGCGGTTTTCAAGAAAAAAGTTTCCGTATTCGTTGAAATAAAAATAACCACCACGCCGCATGGCCGTTGCATCGAGGTTTAAAGTAACCTTCCAATCGGATGCTGCCATCACTTTGTTATATAATTTCCGAAGATTATTTTCTGCAATTTTGTTCGGTATCTGAGTTCCATCAATTTTAAATGTACGAATGCCATGTTCTTTATACAACCCAATCAGCAAGTCTGCATCTTTTTCCCAAGCTGCATAACTGTCCTGTACGCTTGGGTTGAACCACAAACATAGTTCTACGCCCAATTCTTTTCCACGTTGGAGTAGTGGTGCAAAACCGCTTGGGAATTTTTTTGTATCGATTTTCCAATAATCAGGATTGTTCCAAATGTTAGTGAAAGAACCACCATAAACCGAATTAGCTGATTTTCCTATTTCCCAACCATCGTCAATCTGAAAGCGCGTAATTCCCATCTTGCCAGCAGCTTCAATTTCCTTCAAGCAAAAAGCTTCATTAATTCGTGCATCTTTTGCCCTATCGCCCCAAGTGTTGGACATTATCATTTCATCGCGTTCAGCAATCATTGGTCGAATAC
>JBMOHG010000076.1:0-10678 GCA_049317965.1 Paludibacter sp. | reverse complement strand
ACTAATTGATTATCAAAGCATGATTTAAGTTTGATAGAAATTTTAAATTCTCAACAATACTTACGAAATAACGGAATAACCAGAAAATCCGAAATAGAGTAGGGAGCAGAAGCCGAAAATCTTGAGAGTAGGCGGGAAAATAAAACAATATAATATGAAACTATCAATCACAAGAGATCAAGACAAGGGATTAATGGGCGTAATCAGCTTTGTTTTGCAAGTAAAAGTACAATTATCTGGAGATGAACAAGAAATAATCCAGAAGTATAAAGCTCAAAAGGAAGTATTGTTAACTAAAACAATTTCAATTATGGGCAGGCCTATTGATTTAGCAATTACTATTGGTGGACTAAAGGAAGGTCAGAAATTTAAGTGTAAAGACATTGCCGAAATACTTACTTATGAAGAAAACGTGAAAGATGCTTGTGGAAATTTCAAGAACTATATTGAAATTATGAGGCATTTCGGTGGTGAAGAAATAATTGAATATAATTAACGCAAACACAGTATTTTAATTTAACCTGATAGGTAAATATACTTGTCAGGTTAAATGATAGATGTAACAAAACAGATTAATGAACGGAAGTCAAAAACTTGAGAGTAGGCGGAAATACCAAATAATATAAATTGAAACTTTATTCAATTTTTACTTTTCTAAATCTTGAAATAGGTGAAATTATAATATTGATTACTAAAGTAGTTTTGATTTTTGTTTTAATAAATGAAATAAAAATAATGATAATTACAAAAATGAAAAAGTTATGAATTGGTATGTAGACGTTTTAAAGAAGTACGCTGAATTCAGCGGAAGAGCCAGACGAAAAGAATACTGGTATTTTTTTCTGATTAATTTTCTAATTGCATTCTCATTGAATTTCTTTGGTTTTTCTACTATCTCAACGATATACTCATGGGCTGTTCTAATACCAAGTATTGCCGTTGGAGTAAGAAGAATGCATGATGTTGATAAAAGTGGATGGTATTTGCTATTCCCAATTTACAATTTGATTTTATTGTTTACTGAGGGCGATACTGGTAGAAATGATTATGGAAATGATCCAAAAGAAGAATATGAATATAGTGGTAGTTACGAAAACGTTGAACCAGAAGATAAACCAACTGAAATAAATTCAGATGATAGTGTTGAACCAGTAATTGAACCAAAAAATATGAATGAAAGATTCATGCCTCACCAGATCTGGGATATAATTAAAGAAGAAACAATTGAAAATCAAGATACAAAAACAAAATTTGTACCCAAAAAGAAACCAATTAAACCAAATACTCCTAAACAAACTTGATTTCGAAGGTTGAAAGTTATATAGGAATATTTTGCAGATTTAGAACTCGAAATTACAAGATAGAAAGTTATAAAGACAAATAATATTTAGCTATTAAATGAAATAATATGGAGACTATATTTATTGTGTTAATATTTATAATTGTTTTGATTTACATTGCCACTAATTTACAAAAAAACAATTTCGGTCGTCCTGAATCCAGTGAAAAAATATTGTTAATAAATACTTATCGAGAAGCTTTAAAGGCTGGAGATAGAGTATTAGCACTTGATGCTTTTATTGATCTTTTCAATGAGCTTATGAAAATGAAAGATATAGCATATTTGAAGAAAGTGAACATAGCTAAAGATTATGCAAAAGAATTAATTGCTTTAAAGTCTGATGATAGTATCAATGATTTGATATTAAAAATGAATCTTTCAAAAGAAAAGTCACTAATATTAACACAAATAAAAGAATTAGGTATTCTGACTGATGAAGAAATTATTCTTACTAAATCAGAAGTAACAAATGAATCAAAATTTGTACCCAAAAAGAAACCAATACGTAAAATTCAATCTTGAAAACATATTCTTATCAACATTCACATTTAATACTTTAAAATTATGGCAATCATTGATTTAGTAGAATGGAAACCTCAAGGAAATAAAACGGTTTTTGCATATAAATTTCCTGCAACCAATTTGAGTACTTACACTCAACTTCTTGTTCAGGAATCACAAGAAGCAATACTGTTTTCAAAAGGTCAAATTGTAGGGAAATTTGGGCCGGGTAAACATACCTTGAATACAGAGAATCTTCCAATTTTGCGGAGCTTATATGGTCTACCTTTTGGCGGTAAAAACCCATTTACAGCCGAAGTTTGGTTTGTAAATAAACTTCAGCCTTATAATATTGATTGGAATATTGATAGAATGGATATTCATGATGTAGATTATAATGCGGGTATTCCCTTAGTTGCAGAAGGCACTTATGGCTTAAAAATAAAAGATGCTGAGCGATTTTTGATTAAAATAGTTGGAGCAAAAGAATCGTTTGACCAACGCGATTTGACTGAACAGTTTTATGGTGAATTTACCACTAAAACCAAATCTACAATCATGCAATTTATGATTCAGAACAGAATTGGTTTTAAACAAATTTCTGCTCATTTAGATAGTATCTCTGAACATTTGCGCACTATTATGTTGCCATTTTGGGAAAATATCGGTTTTGAACTCATTAAATTTTATGTTACCAGCATTCAAATTGATAGTTCAACGGAAGCCGGACAAAGAGTTCTTGAAGCAATTTCAAGGCAAGCCGCCCAATCGATAGGCGGATACACATGGCAACAATCACAAGCATTTGAGGTTGCGAAAGATGCAGTAGATGGCATGTCAAATAATAATGGTGGATTGTTAGGTGCCATCGTTGCAACAAATATGATGGGAGGCATGGGTGGAAGTGGTGGCGTTATGCAGCCACAATATAATCAGCCTAATTTTTCATCTAATAACGTTGGTGCACCAACTGGAGTAAATCAACAAGCACCAACACTGCCAAAAGAAGTATTTTGCTCAAATTGCTCAAAAAAGTTTAACAACAATCTCAAATTTTGTCCTTTTTGTGGCGATGAATATTGTCCTTGTCCTAAATGTGGAACTGACAATGATAAAAATGCTAAACGCTGTGTAAGTTGTGGACAGACACTTCTACTTAATTTAAATGCGTGTCCTAATTGCAATACACCATTAGCTCCAAGAAGTGGTTTCTGTGGTAACTGTGGTAAACCCGTATCGGAAGGTAAATGTACACGTTGCGGCACTCAATTAACACCTAATGTAAAATTCTGTCCATCGTGTGGGCAAAAAAACAGTTAACCCTAAAAAATTCACATTATGAACTCAAAAAATATATTTTCAATTTTACTTCTTTTAGCTGGTGAGGCTCTTATAATTATCAGTTTTCTTATTTTTGGAAAAAACTTATCTGCCGAAATATTATCTCTAAATATAGTTGTTTGTACCATTATTTATGCACTTTTCTTTATTGACATACTTTTTCCAATGGTCAATTTTGGGGATAAGTCGCATAAAGCCATCGGCTCACTAGGCTTAAGATGGTTCTTTACCGTTTTTTATGCAATAGTTGCAATTTTAATCATGTTCTTTTTTAATTATGGAACACCTACTTACATCACTATACAACTAATTATACATTCTATTTTATTTTTTCTTCTTTTGCTTGGATTATTTTCAGCAGCTTCGACAGCTCAAAAAACTCAAGCGATTTATGTTGAAGAAAAACAAACAAGAAGTGGCTTGGAGGAGATGATAAAGGCGACCAAAAAAGTTCAACTGAAATTAGATCAGATGAAAGATATATCGAAGGAAATTATCAATAACATGAATGATCTACAGGAGAATTTACGTTATTTATCTCCTTGTAATAATCGTGAAGCTTTTGAATTGGAAGCAAGTTTTTTACTACAAATGAAAGCATTAAATGACAATTTGTTTATTACTCCCATTGATAATGAACAAGTTTTTGAACAGATTGAAAATTGCAAAAGAACTTACCAAGAAAGAAAACAATTATTTTCAACTAAATATTAATCTTAAAATTATCATTATGAAAGGCAAAATTTTCGCGGAATCGAGTAATGTCAGCCAAGATCAGGCTAAGATATTATTTAACTATTATCAGCAAGTGGCTGAAAAAATTGTTCAAGAAGAAGAGCGATATGAAAAAGAAATCGCAAAACTTGAAGAAGAAAAAATGGTATTGAATGCCGATTTGTCGAAAGCCAAATTGTGGAAATGGGTGCTTTGTATTTTAATCATTCCTTTTATTTATTTTCTTATGAAAGAAAAGGGTTTGATTAAGGAAATAGATGCATTAGATGATAGAATAAACGAATTTAACAAATTGCATTCCGAAATATTTAGAGATTATAAAATTAGCAAAATAGGGATAGCTTATGTTCCTATCGCTAATCAGATAAAATATGAAAACAAGAGTTTTATCATTGATCATAGCGGAAAAGTAGAAGAGTCAGAAGTTAAGTTACAACTCTCAAAGCAAAATGATTTACTGATAGAAAAAATTGCTGAATTAGAAAAATTATCTACCCAAGCACCAATGGTAGAAACGTCTAATGAAATAGAAGAAATTGACACTGAACAGTATTCCCGTTCTATGCAATATTTAAATCAGCATGATTATTTTGGAAATCTTGAACGATCACTTCGTACAATATCATTTTGCATGGACGATTTAGATGTAACTTCTGTTTCATTGCCACTTGTTGCTAATAACAGTAGTTATCTCAACTTCATTAAAGAATATGCTACTTCTGATATTCCGGAAGGTGCACCTGTTTTTGAAGTATTCAATACAAAAAAGTATGATGCTGATATTTCTAAATTCCAAGAGTTAAACAAATTAAAAGACTCCTTATCAAGACATAGTCAACAATTTGAAGATGTACTTAAAGCTTTAATGCTTACAATGGCTAATTCTGTTCAAGCTATTTCTGCTTTGAAAATCGCATCAACAGACAAAATTGTATTTGAGTCAAATAAAGTTTTGTACAAAATACTTAAATCGCCTTATAATCATTATTCACCTACATTAGAAGCGTCTGAAATTGAGAGAATTCGACTTGAAAACTTTAATTATGGTGATTCGGCTCAAGATTATGTACCTTTTCAATTAAAAGAAAGTTCGCGTGCAAAATATAATTTGCTTGCAGACTCGTGGGTTGCTGAGGATGGAAGCTCAACAAGTTTCCCATTTGGAATTCATCAAATTCATGAAGAAATTGTAGCTCCAATTGTTCAAAATTTAATGAAGGAAACTCGCATTGAAAGAATGAAAATCTACAATCATATTAAAGATCAGAAAATCAGTTACCTAAATAAATGGCATCAAGATACTGAAGATTTTTATGGAAGGAACCGTGCCGAAAGTGCTGATTTGATAAATTTAATGCGTGCAAGTTTAAGGGATTATGTAACTGCTTATAATACAATGGCTTCTTTGAAAAAGACAGAAGATAGTATGGCTCAATCTGGTGGTTCATTAGATGCTACTGTAGTTGCTGCTCAAAATAATTCAGCAGAAGTTTTAGCCGCATTTGAATTACAATCAAAAGAATTTCAAAATGTTCAATTAGAATTTGAAAATTACATGGAACGTCTTAAAGATGATATAGACGTAAAAGCTGAAAAATTTGAACATATTGATTACTATGATGCATTACTGCGAGATGGAAATTCCAAGGATACAGCAGTTGCCGCAGGCGAATTACATGAAATAGATGAAAGGCGGAAACCTTTAATTTCGGTAAATCCTCTTTTTGCTAAAAATTCCGAAATGCCACCTGTTCCAACTGTTGAAGAGTTGACTTACGAACATATTTCATTGAATCTTCCAGCAATTGCAAAAAATGCACTTCGTGAACTTGATGAGGATTTGATTAAAGAACCAATTTTAAATGATGAAATTGCAGAAGATAGTGGAGATGAAAATGAAAACTTTTCTATCCAAACTAGTTCTGATATTGAAAATGAAGAAGATATTATTCCGACCGAACAAGTTGAAGGTGAAGAAAATGATTTATATTCTGAAAACGAACTCAACGAATTACCTGACGATGCTATAAAACAGATTCTTAACGATTGGGAAATTCCTATGACCAATTTCGTTAGGGAAATTGCAATTACATCTATACTTGAAGCTCAGAATGTCGATTTTGATGAAGATGAAGTAGATAATAATGTGGAAAGTGATAAAGATGTAGAAGATAATGAAAACACTGATTTATATACTAAAGAAGAGCTTGAGGAATTGTCGGATGAAGAAATCATGGAAATTCTAAATGAATGGGGTTTTGAACCATTAGAAGAATTCGATAAAAATGAAGCCATTAAATCTATTCTTGGTGCACAGGAAAATGCTGATGAAATAGATGAAGATGAAAACGAGAAGAATAATTAACCATATTTAAAAATAAAAAATTATGGCATCATTTAATTATACTGTCGATACTCAGCCCATGGCTGACGAAATGAGTAGTGTTTCACGTCATGTAAATGTAACTACAGGCGCAGTGGTAGCAATGCAAGTTGCAGTTATTGCTGCAGAAGAAAAAGCAGCCGAACATGTTTGTGAGAATGTAAACAGAGGATTTTATTCATTAATCCGTTCACAAATATCACAAAAACTGGCAAAGCTTCAAAGTGAAGTTGATTCGAATTTAATGCAACTAGTACAACAAAAAAATGCACTTTTAAACATTAAGACACGAATGCAACGTGATTTCCACATGATTTCAGGTAGATATACAAAACTCTTTAACGGTTTGAATGCAAATCTGAAAAATAGGGTTTTTGAATTAGACAGACCTACTATTGATTTTGCTTGTAAAGAAATTGATAAAGTTACTAACCGTACTAAATACCTTACTTCAACAGTTCCAATTACACAATTGGAATCTATCTCGGTAAGCCAACGGATAATTGCATCAAATGTCAAGCAACGAGGATTACAGGTTATCAATTCAATGACTGGATTTATTCACGAAATGAATATCCAGAAAAAACTGACAGATGAAATTTTAATTAATGATACAGGAGCTTTGAAAATTGGAATTTCCTATATTCCTGTAGCTGTATATGAATGCAACAGAGATAAAACGGTTCATTTGAGTGTTGATATTTTGATACCTGAAGTTGAATTGACTATAAATGCAAGATCTGCAATTAAAAATTTGGCACACAACGAATTTTCGCAATTATCATGGTCTAAAAGTAAAGTTGTTCCACCAGATATTTATAGTGAATTCAGTAAGTTGATATCTGCTTCATCTAAATCTGCAAGGATTAATGAATTGGCTTTAAAACTATTTCAGTCAAACAATTATCTAACCATTTAAAATGATAAAGATATGAGTTATACAAGAAGTTATAGAGAAACTGTTTACCAAAGAGTTTCTAAGAACGTAAGCTACAACTATCCTGCTTCTGAAAGAGGAGGTAGTGATTCAATTTATGTAGAGCTTGAAGCTGAGATTCCTGTAGAAGTTAACATACATGTTGACACTAACCCTTTTGATAGAAGTGTACAGAATTGTAGCTCTCATGTTGATTTGCTAACAGGTGCAGTAGTCGCAACTGAAACAGCTGAGATTGCCTCACGAACAAGAACTTCAAAAAAAATCGCAAGTACTATTGTCGGTGGTTTCTTTAGTTATATACGATCTGAAATAAGTCAGCAAATTTCTGAACTTACCCAAAGTACAGATGCCCAGTTAATGCACTTGAAAGAATTGATGCAAACATGTATCTCCAAGAAAAAACAAATGGAGGGTGATTACATTAGAATATCAAGTAGGTATGTAAAAATATTTGATGATCTTAATGGTGAGTTATCAAATAGGATTTACGAGTTGGACAAACCGGCATTTGTTTTCAAAAAAGAAACCGATAATCAAAAAATCAGAACATCTGAAAATGATTTAGTCAATACTGTTGCAATTTTTGGAAGTGAAAGTAGTGATTTACAATCAAAAATCGGTACTTCTATTACAAAGAAAAGAGCATTAGACACTTTGAATAAAGCTAAAATGTTTCTTTGGCAACAAAAGAAACTTAATATTACGATTCAGCAAAGTATGCACAACGAAAGTATTGCAGGTTCAATTTATACACCTGTTTGTTTTGTTGAGAGCAATAGCGTTAATAATCAAATAGATAAGAATGTTCATAATTCTAACTACTTTTCAGAATTAAATGAAAAGAATGCGAAAAATAGCCTTATGGAACATTTTACTTCAAAAGCGATTAAGTGGACTAAATTAACACCTTCAGAGGTTAAAAACATCGGTTTATATTTTAATATTGAGCTTAATGCAAATTCGTCAAACAACGACCAACACGCTATTCGTGTAAGAGAAATGATTCAAAGAATTGCAAACGTTAGTTCAATTGAAACTATTAATTTTCAACAGATTTAAAAATTAAATTATTATGAAAGAATTAAAAGAACTTCGTTTTAACGAAAATAACATCCAACTAAAAGACAATTTAGTAAAAGGTTCAATTTTACCTGAAAAGGTTGCCGAACTAGATCGAACCATTACTATTCAGGGAAATGCAGTAATTGAAGGTGCGGTTTATGCACATAAATTAGAAATTCAACAAGGTGAAGCAGAATTTCAGGGAGCCGTATTTACACATCTTGAAATGTATGTCAACAGCGATGCCAAAGGCAATATCTCATTCAAAAAAAGTGTTGGTTCAGCAAATTCTATTGTTTCGAGAGCACTTAATTGTAATCTAATGTTTTATTCAGATATAAATGCAAAAAGCGTAACCCTTTATAATGCTTTTGTGGCAGGTAGTATTTATGCTGATGAGATTATTTTACAAAATTGTGTCGTTATTGGTGGCGTTTTTGCAACACAAAACATTGATATAACTAATTCAATAGTAGGAACATTCAATAGCCCGTCAGTTAAAATAGCTCAACAATTGTGGCTGTTACTTCCTAGTGCATTTTCAATTGAAAAGGTCATTTTTATACCAGGAACAAAATTTTATAATTTAAGTTTAGCTGATTTAGGGTCAATATATAAGGGAAATCCACAGTCTGAAAATTCAGGAAAAATTGAAATGAATTTTGATACTGATGAAGTAAAAACAATGCTATCCAATGCTGAAACACAAAAGTTAATTCGGAGTTATACAGTTGTTGGTAAGGTTTTAGCTGCTGATTTGCTTGACTTTGACAAATTTCAAAATCATTTTTTACTTACAGCAGCTAGCCTAGGTTCACAGTTGCTTAAAAATTACGATTTGGGAGTAAACAAAAAAGGTGAGATCGTTACATTGACCTTTGATAAAATTAGAAATTTATTCTTTGATATTCTAAAAGGAAAAATTGAAATTCAAGAAATAAATGGAAAATTTGATATTGCTGACATCACTAGTAGGTTTAATTGAAAGAAACATAATACTTGGAGTCCAGAAACCACTAAAAACGGGGCGTAACCGAAAAGCCATAAGAGTAGGGAAATAAATTGAAATGAAATGAAAGATAAATTTAAAAGTTTCGTCAAACCATATTTGTCTATTTTAGACAATGGTGTTTTTTTTCGTAAACCGTTCAGTTGGTTGTATATTTTAATAGCTGTGTTATCATTGATTGCACCAGTTTATCTGATGTATTCTGCTATTAATCTACATGTTGCTTTTAATAAACGAGAGAACAGTAAGGTTAAGTATGAGGTGTTTATGCAAAAATTTGAGGGACTGAAACAAAATTATGAAACAGCCATGCAAAATACAAATCAATTTTCGAATGATGCACAAAATGCCTATAATAACTACGAACAAGCCAAACAAAATATTGAGTATTATAAAAATTATATCGAATATTATCCCCAAGATTATCAAAATGCTAAAGACCAATCAAAACAATGGTATGCGAGTTGGAAAGACTTTGACATGAAAAGCAAAGCTGCACAAAAAGAATATGAGTCTTTAAAACCTCAATATGATAAGGATTTTATAGTTTATAATCAATTAAATAATGATTATATGATGGCTATAGACAATTATAATCAGAAAACACCACAGGGCGCATTTCATTCTTCTGACAGTAAATTTCAGTCATTCATAGCATTGATTTTTTTCTCAATTTTAGTGATTTTTATTGGCTGGATTAATTTTCAAATTTTTTGGAATCGCAAATCAAGTTTACAAAATATTACCAAAGAAAATGATGAAATTACTGCTATTCCAGTAGTAGCACACTTTATAAAAACTATTGGTGAATCATTAGGTACATATATTGGAGTTATGGGATTTTTCACTCTTTTAATAGCTCTAATTTTTAAATCTTGCTTTGGTATTTTTGGTTTGAATCAATTGTTTCCGATAAGTGTTGAAAGTCTTACGAGAGATTATGAAATGGGAATTCCTTTTTTGCTGGTACCCTTATTTGCTGGTTTTTTTACAATTTTGTTGTTCAGAATAATCGCAGAAGGTGTTAATTTACTTGCTGTAATTACAAACAATACTGGTAATATGTTAGAAGAACAACGGAAATTAACAATTTCTAAAGCTATTGAACTTGAAGTATTCACCAATAATATTGAATCAGAGAATAAAAATGCTGAAGCTATTGATACAACAAATGATTAAGTATGAATTTTTTTAGTTAAATATGATAAGTCCAAAATAGCAATAGATTCGGCTGAATTTCATTATTGAATTTCAGCCGAAATTGTTTAATAAAAAAGAATTTCAAGGTATTTTTGTTTTTCTTTGAATAATATCTATCTTTGTATTGTTTTAGAAAATCGAATTGCCCTATGCCTAAGATATTTG